>CAYNYX010000073.1:0-5251 GCA_964401535.1 uncultured Muribaculaceae bacterium
AAACAAAAGAGTCTTAACAATTTATTAAAAATCCCCAAAACTCTTTACACTAACATAAAAAATTAAAACAAAAAAAACCTGTAAAAACAGGATTTTAATCTAATTGGTAGCGACGGGGAGATTCGAACTCTCGACCTGCCGGGTATGAACCGGATGCTCTAGCCAACTGAGCTACATCGCCAAACAACAATATAATAATATCAAAAAAAAATAACTAAATCAAGTATTATTTGATAAAATATTTAAAATGTGTTAAAATTTATTATTAGAAAAGAGAGTTGTTATGAATTATCATTTAGTATTACAAGATATAATAAAAAACAATATTGGTAAAAAATTATTATTGCATAGTTGTTGTGCACCATGTTCTAGTTATGTATTAGAATATTTAAGTGATTATTTTTATATAACAATTATATATTATAATCCTAATATTAGTCCTTATTCTGAATACTTAAAAAGAAAAGAAGAACAAATAAGATTAATTAAAACTTTAAAAACTAAATATAGTGTTGATATAATAGATATAGATTATGATAATGATATTTATGAAGAAAAAATAAAAGGTTTTGAAAAAGAAAAAGAAAAAGGTTTAAGATGTGATATATGTTATAAATTAAGATTAGAACGTACTGCAAAAAAAGCTAAAGAATTAAATTATGATTTCTTTGGAACAACATTGACAGTAAGTCCTTATAAAGATTCAAATAAACTAAATGAAATAGGATCTATTTTAGAAAAAGAATATGATATTAAATATTTATATTCAGATTTTAAAAAAAATAATGGTTATAAAAGATCGATTGAATTATCAAAATTATATAATTTATATAGACAAGATTATTGTGGATGCATTTATTCAAAAAATAGTAAAAATATTTAATATTAGTGATATAATTATTTAGGAGTGATAAAATGGAATATATATTAACATTTATATATGGAATAATAGAAGGTATAACAGAATGGTTACCTATATCAAGTACAGGACATTTAATTTTATTTAAAAGATTCTTACCATTAAATGCCTTTAATAATGGTAATTTTTGGGATTTATTCTTAGTAATTATTCAATTAGGTGCTATTTTGGCAGTAATAATATTATTTTTTAATAAATTATTTCCTTTTAAAGTAAAAGAAAAATTTAAAATAGATAAAGATATATTTAGTATGTGGTTTAAAATATTAGTAGCATGTATACCTGGTATTTTAATTGTAACATTAGGTTTAGACGATAAATGTGAAGAATTATTTTATAATGAAATATCAGTTTCAATTGCCTTAATAATTGTAGGTATTATATTTATAATTATTGAAAGTAGAAAAAAAGAATCTAAAATAAATAGTATGAAAGAAATGACATATAAAACAGCTTTTATAATTGGTTTATTTCAAGTAATTGCAGCCTTATTTCCAGGTGTATCTAGATCAGGTATAACTATTATAGGCGCTTTATTACTTGGTGTTTCTAGAACTACTTCAGCTGAATTTACTTTCTTTTTAGCAATACCAGCTATGTTAGGAGCAAGTGCTTTAAAATTACTAAAATTTGGTTTTAATTTTACTTCTACTGAATTAATTATTTTAATAATAGGAATTATATCAGCTTTTATAACATCTTTATTAGTAATCAAATTTTTAATGAATTATATTAAAATATTTGGTTATTACAGAATATTATTAGGAATTGTTATATTAATAATCACATTTTTTGTAATTTAAACAAGAAATGTGTTTTTTTCACATAAATTACAAAATAACTATTTATTATATAAATAAGGAGGAATTATGAAAATACTTGTATGTGATGATGAAAGATTAATAAGAGAAGTTATTAAAGAATATTTAAACTTAGAAAATTATAATGTAATAGAAGCAATTGACGGAATAGATGCAATAGAAAAAATAAAACAGACTGATATTGATTTAATAATAATGGATATTATGATGCCTAAATTAGATGGATTTAGTGCGGTTAAAAAGATAAAAGAAACAAATAATATACCAGTTATTATGTTATCAGCTAGGGGAGAAGAATATGATAAATTATCAGGATTTGAAATCGGAATTGATGATTATGTAACTAAACCTTTTTCCCCTAAAGAATTAGTTGCGAGAGTAAATGCAGTATTAAAAAGAAATAAAAAAATATTAAAAACCTATATTTATGAAGATTTAAAAATTGATTATTCTGGGCATAAAGTAACAATAGAAGATATAGAAATTAAATTAACACCTAAAGAATATGAATTATTATGTTATTTTATTGATAATGAAGGAATAGCTTTATCAAGAGAACAATTACTATCTAAATTATGGGGTTATAATTTTTTTGGAGATGATAGAACAATCGATACTCATATTAAAATGCTTAGAAATAATTTAGGTAAATATAGAGATTTAATATTCACAGTAAGAGGAGTAGGTTATAAATATGAAACTACATAAAAATAGTTTAAAAGTACAAATATGGCTTTATCTAGCAATATTTTCTATATCAATATTAGTATTTTTATGGATTTTTCAAGTATTATTTTTAGATACCTATTATAGAATATATAAATCTAAACAAATAAAAGAAGCTTTAAATGATGTAATTATAAATTATGATGATAATTCATTAGAAAAAATAGCACGAGAAAGTGGCGTTTGTATTGAATTATTAGAAAATAATACGATTACTTATACAACTAATATGTTTAATAAAGGTTGTATGGGTGGTAGAGGATATGAAAATAGTAGTTATAAAAAAGATTTTATTATAAGTAAAGAAACTTTTAAAAAATATGAATTAATTAATCCTAATTATGATAATAATACCTTAATTTATGCTTATAAAATAAAGACAAATACTTATGTTTTTGTTTCAGCATCTTTACAACCTTTAGATGCTACTATAACAATATTAAGTAGTCAATTATTATATATTACTTTATTAGTACTTATACTATCATTCTTAATTGCTTATTTTATTTCTAAAAAAATATCAAAACCAATCATTGAAATAAATAAAAAAGCAAGTAATTTAGTTTTAAGAAATTATGATATTGATTTTGATACTAAAGATAGTATATTAGAAATAAAAGAATTAGCTGATACATTAAATCAAACTAAAGATGAATTAGCAAAAACAGAGAATTTAAGAAGAGAATTACTCGCAAACATTTCTCATGATTTAAAAACTCCTTTAACAATGATAAAAGCTTATGCAGAAATGGTAAGAGATATAAATTACAATAATAAAGCAAAAAGAAATAAAGATTTAAATGTAATTATTGATGAAGTAGATAGATTAAATTTATTGGTAAATGATATTGGAGAATTATCTAAAATTCAATCAAATACTTTAACTTTAAATTATGAAGATATTAATTTATATAAATTAATAGAAAATATAATCAATAAATTTGATATTTTAATTAAAGATGGTTATAAATTTGAAATAATTTGTGATAAAAAAATTAATATACGTGCTGATAAAATGAGAATTGAACAAGTTTTATATAATTTAATCAATAATGCGATTAATTATACAGGTGAAGATAAAATAGTTAAAATAAATGTTTTAGATAATAAAAATGATGTTAGAATTGAAATAATAGATACTGGTAAAGGTATAAGTAGTGAAGATTTACCTTATATATGGGATAAATATTATAAAGCGGATAAAACTCATTCAAGAGAAACAAAAGGATCAGGAATAGGTTTATCAATTGTTAAAAATATTTTAATAGGACATAACTTTAAATATGGGGTTGATACTGGTGATAAGGGCACAACATTTTATTTCGTAGCAAAAAAATCAAGTTAATTGATTTTTTTATGTTATTATTTGATATAATGAATATAGGTGGTAATATGGTATATCTTATATATGGAACAAATGATTATTTAATTAAAAACAAAAAAAATGAAATAATTAAAAATACCAATAAACTTAATATAACAAATTATGATTTAGAAAATACTAAAATAGAAAATATCATTGATGATGCATCTTGTATAAACTTATTTGATGATGAAAAAACTATAATTGTTGATAATACATATATATTTAATGCTACAAATAATAAAAAAAATATGGAACAAAATATAGATATAGTAGAAGAATATTTAAATAATCCTAATCCTAATACTACTATTATATTTATTTCTAATAATCAAAAACTAGATGAAAGAAAAAAAATAACTAAATTAATTAGAAATGTAGGAAAAGTATTAGAATTTAATAATATAACTAATAATATTGAAGAAATAAAAAAAGAATTAAAAGATTATAAAATAGAATCAAAAGTAATAGAAACATTAATTGATAGAGTAGGAGATAATCTAGATATAATTAAAAATGAAATAGAAAAAATAAAATTATATAAAGATAATAATACTATTACTTTAGAAGATATAATATTATTAACTAATAAAAATATAAATACTGATATATTTAATTTAATTGAACATATTGTTAATAAAAATAAAGAAAAGGCTTATTTAGAATATAAAGAAATTATTAAAAATGGTGAAGAACCAATGAAAATATTAATTATGCTTGCTAATCAATTTAGATTAATATATCAAGCTAGTGAATTATATAAAAAAGGATATACTGAAGGTGATATTGCATCATCCTTAGATATTCATCCTTATAGAATAAAATTAGCTTTAAATAAAAGTAGAAATTATGATAATAAAATAATACTTAAATATATATATGATTTAGCTTTATTAGATATAGATATTAAAACTAGTAAAATAGATCCTAATTTAGGTTTGGAATTATTTATAATCAACATATAAAAAAGTTATCAATTAGGCTTGATAACTTTTTTTAACTCTTATAAATAAAATACCTGAAATATATGCACATATAAGTAATATAACTCCTAAATAAGTAATATTAATTATAAATGATAATGCACTAGATAAAGTACTTATAATTAATGCAATAATTGTTAATATATAAAATATAGTTCTTTTCATATAATAACCCCCTTTTTATGGGTATTATTATACTTATTTTTTTATATTTGTCAAATTATTGATTCTTTCTTTAAAAATAAGCTCATTTTTATTGTTTTTAGGTACATAATATATCTTATCTTTTATTTTATCAGGTAAATATTGTTGTTTTACATAACTATTTGGATAATTATGAGGATATTTATAGTCTTTAGAACCATTTTTAATATGATTAGGTACATTACCAGTATTACCTAATCTAATATCACTTAAAGCTATATCTAAAGCCATAATC
>CAYNYX010000074.1:0-5172 GCA_964401535.1 uncultured Muribaculaceae bacterium
TAATACTACCTTTTTCTTTATAAGACCAATGAGATGCGATACCATATTCAGCTATTTTATCCATATCATAAGTTCTTATTTGTATTTCAAAAGGAGTACCAGTATTACTAAATACCGTTGTATGTAATGATTGATACATATTGGTTTTAGGCATTGCTATATAATCTTTAAATCTTTTAGGAACTGGTTTAAATTTAGAATGAATTATTCCTAAAGCTTGATAACACATATTTTCATTATCAACAAATACTCTTAAAGCAAATATATCATATATTTCATTAAAGTTTCTTCCTTTATCAAGTTTATTATAAATACTATATATACTTTTAGCTCTTCCTTTTATTTCATGTTTAATACCATGTTCTTTTAATAATTTAGAAACAGAATAAATTAAATCTTCTACCATTTGTTCTCTATCTGTTTTACTTTGATTTAATTTTTCAACTATTTGAAAATATATATCTGGTTTATAATATCTTAATGATAAATCTTCTAATTCACTTTTTATTTGATTGATACCAAGTCTATGTGCTAAAGGAGTTAAAACATCTAATGTTTCTTTAGCTTTTTCTTTTCTTTTATTTTCAGGTATAGCCCATAAAGTTCTCATATTATGTAAACGATCAGCTAGTTTTATAATTATTACTCTTACATCTTCTGATAAACCTACTAAGATCTTTCTTTGATAAGCAATTACAGCTTCATTATCGCCACCTAATGATAATCTATTTATTTTAGTTATACCATCTACTAGTAATGCTACTTCTTCTCCATATTCTTTTTCTATTTCTTCTTTTTTTACATCACAATCTTCCATAACATCATGAAGAAGGGCTGAAACAACAGTAGCTGCATCAGCTTTAATATCTGATAAAATATATGCTACTTCTAAAGGATGGATAATATAATCGTCCCCTGTTAATCTTTTTTGCCCGAAATGTTTTTCATAAGCAAACATATATGCTTTTCTAATCATTTCTAGTTCTTTTTTATTATGCATATACTTTTTGACATTTTTAAGTAATTCGTCAAATGTTATATTATCCATGTTTCACCTTCTTTACTATATTATGAATTAATACCTTTTATTTTTAATTCTTCTACTTCATCATCATCTAGCCATTTTTTCTTAACTTTACCTATATTTTTACTTTCAATTAACATCCATAATTGACTTGCGAAAAATATTGATGATAAAGATCCTGCGATTAAACCTATTAGTAAGGCAATATTGAAATTACTTATTTCATGAGAACCAAATAGTATTAAGCAAATAACTGGCAACATAGTTGTTATTGTTGTTATAATACTTCTTCCTAATGTTTCTCTTAAACCTACATTTACTATGTCTTTTAAATCTTCTTTATTTTTTATTTCACCTTTATATTTATTTTTAATTGTTTCTCTTATTCTATCAAATGTAACAATAGTATCATTTATTGAGTAACCTACTATTGATAATATAGCGGCTATAAATATTGTTGATACTTCTAATTTAAATAATGAGAATATTACAAATATTATGAATACATCATGAAATAAAGCTGCTAAACCTGATATTGCATAACTAAATTTAAATCTAATTGATACATAAATAATTATACCTATGCTTGCTAATAAAAGAGAAATTATTGCATTTTTAATTAATTCTTTTTTAACTATATTAGATACAACTCCAATATCAGTTGTTGCTTCATATTTATCTTTAAAATATTTAGATACACTTAATACTTGTTCTTCATTTAATGTTTCTTCTAATTTAATAATTGTAGAACCATTTATTTCTTCATAACCATACATTTTATATTGTAAGGATTTAATATCTTCTGTTACATTTTCTTTTGTTATCTCTTTATCTGTTTTTAGAGTTATAGAACTTCCACCTTTAAAGTCTATTCCTAAATGTAAACCTTTAAAACCTAATAAAACGCTACCACCTATTAGTATTATTATTAAAGTTATTAATATTTTTTTAGTTGGTTTAACAAAATCTATTTTTGTAAAGAAATATTTTTTTCTTTTTTCATTCTTCTTAATACAAGGTATATCACTTTCTTTAATTCTAATGAATAAATTTAGTTTATCTTCAAAGTATTTAGTTTTAACTAACATACTTAATAATAATCTATTAAGTAAAACCATAATCAACATAGTTATAATAATACTTATTATTAACATGGTAGCAAATCCTTTAATACTACTTTCTCCAAATATAAATAAAATTATTGCTACTATTAAAGTTGTTAAATTTGAATCTAAAATTGTACCAAATGATGTTTTAATACCGTTTGTGAAAGCTGTTTTTAAACTTCTTCCTTCATATAATTCATCTTTTATACGAGCAAATGCTATAACTGATGAGTCAACCGCCATACCTATTCCTATTACTAAAGCAGCAATACCAGGTAATGTTAATACTCCACCTACTAACCAAAATGTTAATAATGTTATGAATGTATATGCTAAAATTGTAACTGATGCAACAACACCACAAGTATGATATAAACATATTAATACAATAATTATCAATGTTATACCTATTATTCCTGCAAATAATGTTTTATTTAAAGCATCTACACCAAATGATGCATCTACTGTTTTAGATGATATTTCAGTTAATTTAGTTTGTAAACTTCCTGAGTTTATTAAATCAACTAATGTTTCTACTTCTGTTTGTGTAAAATTACCTTGAATTATAACATCTGATGCGAAAGCTTCTCTGACAGATGCTGCTGATAAACAATTAGAATTATCAGAACCACATGAATAAATTGATCTACTATAACTATCTTTAGCCTCATCAAAATCTAACCAAATTACAATCATATTTTTCCCATCAGCTTTTTGACTTATGGATTTTGTTACTTCATAGAATTTATCTATATCTTTTACTGTTAAAGCTACAGCTGGTTTACCATATTGATCACTACTAACTTTTGCTCCACCTATAACACTACTTGTCATAAGTAAATTATCTTCAGTATCTCTAAATGTTAAATTAGCAGCTTTGCTTAATAATTTTCTAGCATCTTCAGGGTTTGTTACACCTGCTAATTGAACTCTTATTTTATCCCCTTCTATTGTTATATTAGGTTCAGATACTCCTAATGTATTAGTTCTTTTTTCAATAGTTTTATATGTATTGGTAATCATACTTGATGTTACTTCTTTTGAATCGATACTATCTACTTGATATAAAACTTCAAAACCACCTTGTAAATCTAAACCAAAATTAATGTTTTTAAATGTTGGGATTATAAATATTATTGATATTGCCGCTATAGCAATAAGTAATATATAACTTCTAATTATTTTCTTCATGCTCATACTCCTCTAAATTAGGTCTTCTCTTTCTTAAATTTAATTTTTCTCTCAAATGATTATCAATTACTTGATTATCACTATTTAATATATCACTTACCATTTCATATAATGATAAATTTCTTGTTTTTACCCATTTTACTTCTTTTAAATAATTCCAAATATCTTCTTCTTTGATATAAGTATACCCCATTCTTTTCATTTCATTTTTTTTAGTAATTAAAGCTGGTTTAACTCTATCATATAATTGCTTTAAATTTTCAAATTCTATATCCATATTTATCAAACCTCACTATAATTATATATTAAATTTAACTATTTTTAAAGGATTATTACTTAAATAATTAAAAAAATTAAATTTATAAATTAAATGTTGTACTTATTTCATATATTTTATTAGGTGAAAAAATGAATAAATTTATTAAATCAACTTTAATACTAATTATAGGTGGCTTTATTACCAAGATATTAGGAATGATTATTAGAATTGTATTAACAAGAAACTTAGGTACTGAAGGTATTGGTATTTATATGTTAATAATGCCTACATTTTCTTTATTTATTTCTTTATCACAATTAGGATTACCTATTGCTATATCTAAATTGGTTTCAGAAAACAATAAAAATAATAAAAATATTATTATTTTATCTATATTATTATCTATTATTGTAAATATAGGAATCATGATATTTTTAATTATCACAAGTAAATATATTTCCAATAATTTATTACATGATAATAGAACATATTATCCTTTATTATGTATTAGTTTAGTATTACCTTTCATTTCTATTTCTAGTATTATAAGAGCTTATTTTTTTGGTAAACAAAAGATGTTACCACATGTTATATCTAATATATCAGAAGACATTATAAGACTTATTATATTAAGTATAGGAATACCTATATTTTTATTAAAAGGAATTGAACTTGCTATAAGTTTTGTCGTTTTATCAAACATTGTTAGTGAAATATCTTCTATAATAATTTTATACTTATTTTTACCACATAAAATATCTTTAACCAAAAAAGACTTTGATAGAACTAATTTAAAAGATATAACTAATATCAGTTTACCAACTACTTTATCTAGATTAATAGGAAATATTGGTTATTTTTTAGAACCAATCATTGTTACTGGTATTTTACTTAAAATTGGATATTCTTCATCCTTTATTGTTAATGAATATGGAATAATTACTGGTTATGTTTTGCCTTTATTAATGCTTCCTAGTTTTTTTACTAGTGCTATATCAAGTGCATTACTTCCTGTTATTAGTAATTCCTATGCTTCTAGAAATATCATCAATACTAATAGAAAAATAAAACAAGGTTTGTTTTTTTCATTACTAATAGGTATACCTTCTACTATTATTTTAATTATATTTCCAGAATTCTTTTTAAATTTAATTTATAACACTAATTTAGGTGTTAATTATATAAGATTTTTAGCACCTATCTTTCTACTTTTATATATACAAAGTCCCTTAACTAGTATATTACAAGCCACTAATTTAAGTAAAGAAGCAATGAAAGGAACTTTGGTTGGTATTATTTTAAGAACTGTTTTATTGCTTATTTTATCTTTATTTGAAATAGGACTATGGGGTCTTATATTAGCTATATCAAGTGGTATTATATATACAACTATTCATCATATAATTTGTGTTAAAAAAGTAAAATATTTAATATAAAAATGAGTATTTAATTAAACACTCATTTTTTAATAATTAATTTGTTGCAGATTTATAACAATTTAAACTGCTACCTGACCCTGAATAATTACTCCATCCATATGGACAATAGTAAGTATAACCATTACAATATGAACCACATGATGAGTCTGAACC
>CAYNYX010000075.1:0-383 GCA_964401535.1 uncultured Muribaculaceae bacterium
TTTAAATCCACTTTTTAATTATAAAAGTGATATAAATGAATCTATAAATAATCTAATCATACAAGGTTATATATGTAATTAAGATGAATTTTTCATCTTTTTTTATTCACTATAAACTAAACCAAAATTAATGTTGCCTGAAAATTCTTTACTAGCAATATAATAAATTCTTTTTATATAAGTTGAATCATGATAATATTTTAAATATCTATTATCTTGATAATAAACATAATTTCTATAGTATTTAACATTATTTATTGTTTCAGTATTAAATAAGTAAGTTAAAATTTCAGTATTACTTCTTGCACTTCTATATACATCATAACCATTATTACTTTTTTTATAATAATAAATATAACCTGTTTTTTCTCCACCTACTAAAT
>CAYNYX010000075.1:393-3446 GCA_964401535.1 uncultured Muribaculaceae bacterium
TTATCATAACCAGTAATATTACTATATATAAATTGTGGTTTGGTTTTTGTTACATTTACGCTATTCATTTTAACCCATTTACCATCACTATAAAATTTAATTCCAATAGATGCATTACCTACTTCTATTATATCTTTATCAATAGGATTTATTTCATATTGTTTTTGATTAGTTATATCATATAAATATATGATATTTCCTATTGTACCCATTACATATGAATTAACAGAAATACTATTTCGACATGTAATTTTATAATTTGTTCCTTCTACCATATCAACTACATTAAATTGTGTAAATGATTGTGCTCCTGTATAATCAGGTATCAAATAATATTTAGAAACTGTACCAAATATTGTAGGATTTAATACATCGTTTTTAAATAAGTCAACAGTATACCACCATTTACTTTTTAAATAATTATTAATTAGTCCCATTCCCTTTAATGTTGGAAAAGCAAGATAATGATTTTTTAATATATTTTCTTTATATATTACTCTTCCTGAAGACATGATTTCTCCTTTTGAAGTATCTTTAAATCTTTCATCATTATATGTTCCCATTTGACTTATTTTGGAATCTAAAGTTTTATCTTTACCTTTTATTGTTTGATAATTATAAATTATATTATTATTTATACATAATATATCTGTATTAACTAAATTATCTTTGAATGTTGGATAAATACATTCATATTGATTAGTTTTTATATATTGAATATTTGTAATAATTTTTTTTGTTTTATGAAAATTTTCATATGTTTGTATATTAAATATGTTTTTTCCAGTATTAATTTCAATATAATAACTATCTGATTCATTATCTGTACGTGCTGTATAAATTTCTTTCACGTCAAAATTATTTAACTTATAAAAAGTTTCATGTCCTTTACCAAAATAAAAAAATGCAATTTGAATTCCTAAATATATAGTAAGCATTACTAATAACAACATTAAAAATTTTTTCATAGCTCTCACCATTATAATTATAACTTATTATTTACTTTTTGTAAAACAAAAAGTAGATCTATTACAATCTACTTGTCATTTTTATTATTATTTGAATATTTTTGTTTTTCAGTCATCATATATTCGGTTATATTTGTTTCTATTTCATCAACTGCATGTTTTGAAATATTTGATAATTTCACAACTTCTTTTACTGTATCAATAAATATTTTTCCCCATATGATTGCTGTATAAACAGTTAAATCATTGAACATATCTGGTGTTATAGCTACAAAACTATATCCAAAAAATACTCTTTTTTGACCGATAAGTATTCTTTTATTAGTTAATACAACTGCGCAAGTACTTATTATGTCCATCCAATTATCATTTTTTTGAGCTGGAAATGCATATATTATATATTCATCAGGATTTAAATGCTTTGTTATAACTTTTGCATGAGCTTCCAATCTCCAGGCTACTGTACTAGGATATTTCTTTTTAAAATCTCTTAATCTTAAATATGTTTCGTTCATTTCTACCTCCTATTATTCTTCTTACTTTTATTTCTTTATTAATACCTTTGGTATTTGTTCTTCATATATTATTAAGTCTTCTGGTATATTGTCTGTAAAAAAAGTGTTATTCCTTAATTCTTCTACATCTTTTAATTGATTGTAGAATGACCAATATATTTCTGGAAATAAGTAACCATCATCTGATATATTAAAACGAGCTAAAGGTTTTCCTATTTTTTGTCCATAAATATTTGTCATATTAGATATTACATTACATAAATCGTTTATTGCTTCTTCTTTTATTTCATAAGGTTTAGACGCTTGTATTTCTCCAACTGAAATACTTAAAAAATAGTCCCTATTATATTTAATACTAAAATCAATACCATAAAATCTTGGGAAAAATCCATTTTTTTCATAATAAGCATTACTTAATACAGGTCCACCCAATCCAATTTCATTCATAGATATTTTAGAACCCATTTTATTTTTTAATTGTCGTGCTAACCAATTAATATCTTCTGAATTTGACATCACTTTTTTCATAAACACACTCCCTGTAAAAGTATTATAACATAATTTATTTAAAATACAACATTTATTTTAATATCTATTTTTATATATTTCTTTAGCTTTTTTATTGTGTTTTATAACAAATTCACTTTTTTCTTCAGTATATTTATCTCTGTTATGTTCATATTTTTTCCACAGCTTTATTTTTAATTTTTCGTATTGTTTTGCTAATAAAGGATTATCATTCATATAATCTCTAAAATATAATTCATCATTATCATTATTATATCTTATATGTATGTGGAAAACTTTTTCATCAAATCCTTTTATAGTATATCCTTTATTAAATGAC
The DNA here is from genome assembly GCA_964401535.1 of uncultured Muribaculaceae bacterium. Classification (GTDB taxonomy): domain Bacteria; phylum Bacillota_I; class Bacilli_A; order RF39; family UBA660; genus CAYNYX01. The sequence continues at coordinate 2,724 of CAYNYX010000075.1, forward strand.
ATTCTTAATTTTGATTCATTCATAAAACCATAATTATTTTCAATTAATACTTTCTTTATATCATTCATATCAATATTTCTTGGTATTTCAATTAATACATCTATAGTTGGTTTGGCCATTATATTTTTTATGCTAGTACTGCCAATATGGTTTATTTTAATTTCTTTATTTTTAAATATGTTATAAAGATTTGTTTCTTCTTCTTTATACCAATCATTCCAACAATCCTGATGTTCTACTAATATTATAGGAAATAATTCCCATAATTCTTTTAAACTCATTTCAGATAATTCTTTCTTCATAAATACCTCTTCTTATTTTCAAAATACATTTTCTAATTTTAATTATAACATATTTGTTTTATCTAATTTGTATTTCATCTATTTTAATATAATTTATTTTAAAAAAAGTTCTTATTCAAGAACTTTAAATTACTTTCCACAGCATTGTTTATATTTTTTACCACTCCCACAAGGCTAAAAGATTTGCTCTTTTTGGTTCCATTTTGCTTTTTATTTTCCTTAAATTTCGGCATTTTTTCATTTTGGTACCACTCGGCACCACCCGGCTTAATAGCTAAATTGTATCTAAAATCGTATCTAAAAATAGAGACTTTTATTTTGAAACATGTGATGATATTATTCTAGCCAAAGCTTCATGATACATATTTTCCATTGTATAATCTAAGTTTAATTCTTCTCCAAATATAATATTTGACAATTG
>CAYNYX010000075.1:3456-5155 GCA_964401535.1 uncultured Muribaculaceae bacterium
AAACCATGTTTTTTCAAAAAGTTCATTACCAACAACAGAGCTTAATTGTTGCATAAAATCTTTAAGCAAAAATTGGTTGTTTTGATTCTCTATTTGCCTTGAAATATCAAACAATTTATTTGGAGTAACTGCAGATATAAATTTAACACTATTTACATCATTATGATTGTTTTGATCATACATAATTATATATCCCTTCTTATGATAATTATAATTACCATGTTCTATAGAATTTCTAACAGAATCAACAACATATTTATTTTTTATACCCAAACTTTCCATAATCTCTGAATAAAATTTAGCAAAAATATCCATTAATGAATGTCTGAAATTCTGATTTTGATGTTCATTGTAATTTTTTACTTGTAAATCAATTATTTGATTAAATTCTAAACACTTTTTTTGAATAGATTCTAATACATTGTTATAATTTACTCCTGTACCATCTTTTTTATTTTGTGGATCAAAATCTATTATCATTGAATCAAGTTTTAATTTTGAATAATTTATATCATCTGTTTGAGAAAAAAGTAAAGACATATAATTATATAAAGAAATTATTCCATATGTATTAGATGTTTCGCTTCTAATTCCTAAAATACTTTTCATTTCTCTAATTAATTTTTCTGTATCAGCATTAAATTTTTCTTTTTCTTTAACACTATTATATTTTTGCAATAATAATTTAAATTCTTTCAATAAGAATATTATATACTTTTTTTCAGTTTCAGTTGACGGTCTTATCAATAACAATTGCTTAGCTAATTTGCATAATTCATCTATTGATAATTTATCTATTTCATAACTTAAAATAGAATATAATTCTGTATCAAATAATAAATCTTTCTCAAACGTCTTTTTATCTAGGAAAGTATAATAATCATGTTGATCTAATTTAGGCAAGTCATAATTTATATTAGAATAATTATATGTATTGTATATTTTATTATCAATATTATATGTATTTGAAATAATATTATTTTTTAGTATATAGTCATTATAATTTTTATATTTGTATATATATTGATTGTTATATATGTCATCATCAAATTCAAAATTGTTTGACATACTTTTTATATATTCTCTATAACGTTTTCTTAGTTCTTCTTTATCAATTAGTTCTTCATTATTTTCTGAAATAAAAGTAAAAGAATTCAATAAATTAATTGGTATATTACATTTTAATAAATAAGAATTATCAGAAGCTACATTATCAATAATAAGACTTTTATTCACATAATCGAATTTATATTTCCCGTGAGCTAATGAATCTCTTATTTTATTAAAACACCAAATAGCATCATCTAAATCTGCAATATAGTTTGACTTGTCTGTTAACTCAACAATAGAATTGTTTCTTTTATAATTTCCATTTGATTTAATTAAATTATAGAATTCTAATATTATTGGAATATATTTTTTATATTTTATATTATTAAAGTATATTATATTATTTGATGAATCTTTTTTTATAATTTTTTCTTTCAATAAGATAAACTTAGAAACTGAAAACATATAAAAAGCTTCTTTTCCTAGCTTTACTTGTTCAGTTTCCATAAATTTTTCTGTTATTGTTTTTGCTAATTTTAGATTTGGATTTTCTAATTTTGATTCCATAAATATAATCACCTTTCCTATATTAACATTATACCATAAAAATTAACTCTAACACTTTGGCAGTGGTCATTTCTTTATTTTT
>CAYNYX010000076.1:0-5132 GCA_964401535.1 uncultured Muribaculaceae bacterium
GTTCAATATGATTATTGTGTTATCGTGTCTTCAACTAAAGAAACTGAAGTTTCAAAGGATTTAACTAAATGTGGTGAAGATGGTGAACCAGTATTGCAACCAGATTATGTCTTAAATGATACTATCTTAGATGGCGTAGATGATTATTATGATACTGGATATTCTTTATTTGATAGTGATAAAGATTTTACAATTGTAGCTTCATTTACATCAGATAAATCGGGAGCATATAGTACAAATTCACCTACAGTATTTCATTGTATGAAGGAAGCTAAACCATATCCTGGAATTGCTTTTGATCAAATGAATGCTAATGGGAGAATAGCTATAAAAAGTGCAAGAAGTCCAATTTTTACAAAAGTTATGTATCAAAATAAAAATATTGTTGTAATAAAAAGAGATATTACTGCAGGGACTCTAGCATATTATATATTTGATTCATCAAATAATATTTCTAAGAAAAATGTGGCTTCAACAAATTATGATTTTACAAATTTTGATCAACATCTAATTGTTGGAGCATATCAAACTACTGCTGGCGTAAAAGGGAGATTCTTTGATGGGACAATTCATTATTTTGGTTTATATATGAAATCGTTAGATGATGAAACAATTGAAAATATAATGAAAGAACTTAATAAATAGTGCTTAAAGGCACTATTTTTAGTATACAAAAGTAATATTATTGTGTTATAATGTGAATATATTATAAAGGATGTGAGTCGATGAAAATAACATCAGTAAATTTGACTATTAGTGCAGTAAGAAGAAGTCAATATCCAACAGACAACAAACCTGAATTTTTAATGGTAGGAAGATCTAATGTAGGTAAAAGTAGCTTTATTAATACAATGATTAATCGTAAAAATTATGCAAGAACTTCTGCTAATCCTGGTAAAACACAAACAATTAATTTTTATTTAATTAATGATGAGTTTTATTTAGTTGATGCTCCTGGATATGGTTTTGCTAACTTAAGTAAGGCAAAACAAAAGAAATTTGGTTTAATGATGGAAGATTATTTAACAAATAGAGATAATTTAAAACAAGTATTTATGTTGATAGATTTTAGACATCGTCCTAGTAGTGATGATACAATGATGTATGAATTTTTGAAATATTATAAATTACCAGTTACTATTGTAGCAACTAAAACAGACAAAATAGGTATAACTTTACAACAAAAACAAAGAAATAGTATTTTAGATGATTTAGATTTAGTTGTAGGGAATGATTTTGTAATGTTTTCAAATGTTACAAAGGAAGGTAAAAAAGAAGTTTTAGAAAAAATAGAAAGAATAATATAGTGTCTTAATATAATGAATTTCATAAAATATTTTAGGTGGAATATGAAATTGATTATTGATAATGAGGATACTTTTATTCTTTTTTTTAATAAATATAATGAAAAAATAGATTTAAAAAATAATATAGAAGAAACATTTAAAAATATATTTTTAAGATTAAAAAAATATTATAATATCAATGTATATGGATTTTATAATATAACAGTTTATGCTAATGATAATTATGGTTTTATATTAAAAGCTATAAAAGATAAAGAATTAGATTTATTTTATAACCAAATAGATATGCATATCATAATAGAAAAAGATAGTCCTTTTTTATATAAAATAAAAGATTACTTTTTAATTCCTAATATAGTTGATAAAATAAAATTGTACTATTATAAAAATAATTTTTATGTTGAATTGAAAGAAATAATTAAAGAAATAGATTTATTTAATTTAATTGAAAATAGTAAAATTATATATGGTGATGAAGTATATATAATTAAAAAAAATAGTAAAATAATTGATTGCAAAAGAATGAATTATATGGTATAGTTTATATATAATTATTTAACAAGGAAGAATAATAGTATTTATATTAAATAGAAACAAGAAAATTAGTGGTTGATGAGAACTAATCAAATTAAATATAAAGAAATACATATTTGGAGTTAAATCGCATATTAAATATGTGTTGAAATATAAGAGCATAGAAGTTCTATGAAATAAGGTGGTACCACGGTTATTCGTCCTTATATCATAGGGCTTTTTTTGAAAGGATTTTGTATGATTAAAAGATTATTATTTGATATTGACAATACAATTATAGAATGGAAAGAAGAGTATCGTTATTTATCACTTAAAGAAGCAGGAATAAATGATATTATTGATATGCAAAACATTAGTAAATTAATAGATAATTATGATTCTAAACATGAAATAATGGTAAAAAGAGATTTAATTAATGAAATAACAACATTAGGTATTGATAAAGATAAAGCCTATAATATTGTTGAATTAGATTGTAATCGTTATGAAATACCTTCAAAAGAAATATTTGATTTATTTGATTATTTAAGTAGTAAATATGAATTGGTTATTGTTACTAATTGGTTTAGTGATATACAATCTAAAAGATTAGAAAGCATGGGTTTAATTAAATATTTTAAAGAAATATATAGTGCCGATCGATACAAAAGTAAGCCTAATAAAGAAATATTTATAAATGCTTGTGGTGATTATAAAAAAGAAGAATGTTTAATGATTGGTGATAGTATAGAAAAAGATATAGAAGGTGCTTTAAATGCTGGAATTGATGCTATTCATGTAAATCATAGTGATATTAAAAGTGAATATAAAGAAATTAAAAATATTATAGAATTAAAGGAGATGTTATAATGGAAATAAATAAGTATATTGATTCAACTAATTTGTCTAATACTGCAACAAAAGAAGATATCAAATTATTATGTGAGGATGCTATTAAATATCATTTTTATGGAGTTTGCGTTAATCCATATTATGTTAGTTATGCATGTGAACTTTTAAATGAAACTAATATTGAAGTTATTACGGTAGTTGGTTTTCCATTAGGAATGAATACTACAGAAGTAAAAGAATATGAAGCCATAAATGCTATTAGTAATGGTGCAAATGAAATTGATATGGTTATGAATATTGGTGCTTTAAAAGAAAAAGATTATGATTATGTTAAAAAAGAAATAGAATATATAAGAGATGCTATTGATGGAAAAACATTAAAAGTAATTATTGAGACTAGTGTATTAACTGATGAAGAAATAATTGAAGCAACTAAAATATGTAATGAATGTTTTATTAATTTTGTTAAAACATCTACTGGATTTTTTGGTGGTGTAACTGAAGATGCTGTTAAATTAATTAAAGATAATATAAGTGAAGTTGTTGAAATAAAAGTAAGTGGTGGAATTAAAACAGAAGAAGACGCCATTAAATATATTGAAATGGGAGCAACAAGAATAGGTACAAGTTATGGTAAAAAAATAATAGATCATTGTTGCTGTGATGATTGTTGCTGTGAGGACAAGTAATGAAATCATGGGAAGAATTATATAATAAAAATAAAGAATTAGATTTAATATTTGATGATAGATATAAACATGAAGAAAAATATCATAAAGATAGTATTGAGTTTTTAGTTGAATTTGGAGAGTTTCTTAATGAAACTAAATGTTTTAAATATTGGAGTGATAAACCAATAAAAAAAGAAGAAATGTTAGAAGAATTAGCAGATATATTTACAATGTTGATGTATTTTTATAATATGTTGAATTTAGATTTTAAAATTAAAAAAATTAATGTTTCAAATATTGATTTATTATCTAAAATAAATGATACTTATAGATTAGGTACAGAGTTATATAATAATCTAGATAAAGAAACATTAGATAATATTTTAGATAATATCTTAATCATTGCTAAAGAATTAAATATAAATGAAAATGAAATAAAAGAAGCAATTTTTAGAAAACAAAAAATAGTAGGAAATAGATTAAATATGGATTATAGGAGGTAAATATGAAATTATATGATGAATTAAAATGGAGAGGACTCGTTCAAGATATATCAAGTCCAGATCTAATTGAGAAATTAAATAATGGTGGTTTAACATTTTATATAGGAACAGATCCTACAGCTGATTCTATGCATATAGGACATTACTCATCTTTTCTTATATCAAAGAGATTAGCTAAAGCAGGTCATCATCCTATTTTATTAGTAGGTGGAGCAACAGGGCTTATAGGTGATCCTAAACCTAATGCTGAACGACCAATGATATCTAAAGAAGAAGTAGAACATAACTTTAAAGGATTAAAAAAACAAGCTGAAGATATATTTGGTTTTGAAGTAGTTAATAATTTTGATTGGACTAAAGATATAAATGTAATAGATTTTTTAAGAGATTATGGTAAATATTTTAATATCAACTATATGTTAGCAAAAGATAAAGTAAAATCAAGAATTGAAACAGGTATTACTTATGCTGAATTTTCATATATGATTTTACAAGCACTAGATTTCTTATATTTATATGAAAATAGAGGAGTTACTTTACAAGTGGCTGGTTCTGATCAATGGGGAAATATAACATCTGGAATCGAATTAATTAGAAAGAAACTTGATAAAGAAGTATATGGTATGGTTATGCCATTAGTAACTGATTCAACAGGTAAAAAGTTTGGTAAAACAGAAGGTAATGCCTTATGGTTAGATAAAAATAAAACATCAAGTTATGAATTATATCAATATCTAATTAATTTAGAAGATTCAATGATTATAGATTATTTAAAAAAATTAACATTCTTATCTAAAGAAGAAATTGAAGATTTAGAAAATAAGAGTAAATTAACTCCTGAACTTAGAGAAGCACATAAAGCTTTAGCTAAAGAAATAATAACTGATTTACATGGTGAAGAAGAATATAATAAAGCAGTAAAAATTAGCCAAGCCTTATTTAGTGGCAATATTAAAAATCTAAATTATGAAGAAATAATAGATGGCTTTAAGGATGTCCCACATTTTGAAATAAATGGTGATATAAATATAATAGATTTCTTAGTTAATAATAATATCGCAACAAGTAAAAGAGAAGCAAGAGAATTTATTTCTAATAATTCAATTAGTATAAATGGTGATATAATTAACGATTTAGAATTCATTATAAATAAAACTAAGGCAATCAATAATAAATTAATTATTGTAAGAAAAGGAAAGAAAAAATATTTCCTAGGAAATATAATATAAAATGGTTCTTTGTCAAATAGTGTTGGTGAGGAACAATGATATAATGTAGAGGAATGA
>CAYNYX010000077.1:0-5131 GCA_964401535.1 uncultured Muribaculaceae bacterium
TAAACCTTTTTTAACTTCTTTAACAGAATCTTTTTCTCTTTGTAAAGAATTTATATTACCATCATATATAACAATACTATCTCTTATAATTCTAGCCTTAGCATCTCTTTTAACAACACCATCTATAACATAAGATCCAGCAATAACACCTACTTTTGAAAACTTAAATATTTGTCTTATTTCAGCACTACCTAATACTTGTTCTTCATAAATAGGTTCTAACATACCCTTCATAGCTGCTTCCATTTCTTCAACTGCTTTATAAATAATGTTATATAATCTTATTTCAACACCATTTTCTTTAGCATAATCTTTTATATTATTATTTGGTCTTACATTAAATCCAACAATAATAGCATTAGAAGCTTTAGCTAAAACAATATCACTTTCATTTATAGCTCCAACTCTAGAACTAATAACTTTAACCTTAACACCTTCAACATCTAATTTTTCTAATGAAGACTTCACAGCTTCAGCTGAACCATTAACATCAGCCTTAATAATTACATTTATTTCTTTAATTCCTTCTTTTATTTTAGCAAATAAATCATCTAATGATACCGAATTAGTTGTTTTACTATTCTTTAATTTATCAGTTTCTTTTCTCTTTTCACTTACATTTTTAGCTTCTTTATCTGTTTCAAAAGCCATAAATTTATCACCACTAGATGGTACTTCACTAATACCTGTTATTTCAACTGGTTGTGAAGGATAAGCTTCAGTTAAATCCATTCCTTTATCATTTTTTAATGTTCTTACTTTACCATAAGCAGAACCAACAACAATAGGATCACCTAATCTTAATGTTCCATTACTAATTAATACAGTAACAACAGGTCCAACATGTTTATCTAATCTTGATTCAATAACTGTTCCTATTGCATATCTAGATGGATTTGCTTTATATTCTTGCATTTCCGCAATCATTAAGATATTTTCTAATAACTCATCAATACCTGTACCTTGTTTAGCAGAAATTTGGTTATATAACGTATCTCCACCCCAAGTATCAGGCATAAGACCATATTCTGATAATTCAGTCATTATTTTTTCTACATTTGCACCTGGTTTATCTATTTTGTTAATTGCAACTATAATAGGTACATTAGCAGCCTTAGCATGATCTATAGCTTCCTTAGTTTGTGGCATAACACCATCATCAGCAGCTACTATAATTATTACTATATCAGTAATTTTAGCCCCTCTTGCTCTCATTTCTGTAAAAGCAGCATGTCCTGGAGTATCAATAAATGTAATTAATTTATCTTTACATTTAACTTGATAAGCAGATATAGCTTGAGTAATACCACCAGCTTCACCTTCTGCTACATTACTTTTTCTAATAGTATCTAATAATGTTGTTTTACCATGATCAACATGACCCATAATTGTAATAACTGCAGGTCTTTCTTTTAAATCTTTTTCTTCATCTATTATTTCATATTCTTCAAAATTTGATACATCTCTTGTTGCTTCTTTTTTTAACTCTTTTCCATAATCAATAACTAATATTTCAGCATTCTCAAAAGAAATAGTATTATTTATTGTAGCCATTACACCTAATGAAAATAATTTTTTAATTATTTCACTACTACTTATATTTAAAAGTACAGCTAAATCACCAATAGTCATATTATCTTTATATAAGATAACATTACTATCATCAATATTTACCATTAATTTTTCTTTATTTTTATACATTTCTTTTTTCTTATTTAGGAAATCTTTATTTTTAACAAAATCTTTCTTTGTTGCATCTTTTTTCTTTAATTTTTGTTCTTTGACATCATCAGTTACTTTAATATTTTTATTTATGATAATTTCTTCTACATCTTCATCTGTTATTTCTTCTTCAATATCTAAATTATTATCTAATAAAACAATATCATCTTCACTTAACATATCATTTTCATCATTTACTTTTATTCCTAATTGACTACATTTTTTTAAGATTTGTGCGATAGTAGATTTTACATCTTCTGTATATTCTTTAACACTCATCATATTATGCACCTTCTTTCTTTGTTTTTTAAATATTAAATTATTTTATTAAGTTATTTAATTCTTCAAATACACTATCATTTACTTCTATTTCTAAATGTTTATTTAATATTTTACTTTTTTTAGCTTTTTCAAAAACCACTAAATCTTTTTTTAAATAAGCTCCTCTACCATTTACTTTACCCGTTAAATCAACAACAACATTGCCATCTGGTGTTTTAACTACTCTAACCAATTCCATTTTAGGTAGTTTTTCTTTAGTTACAACACAACTTCTTAAAGGTATTTTTTTAACTTTCATTTAATTCACCTACTCTACAATATTTATGCCAGATTCTTTAGCTTGTTCAATAGTTTTAACATCTATTTTATAATGTGTTAAACGAGCTGCTAAACGAACATTTAATCCTTTTTTACCTATTGCTAGAGATAAATTATCTTGATTTACAACAACTAAAGCTTCTTTTTTCTTTTCATCAGTTATAAATACATGTAAATCTTTTGCTGGACTTAAAGCATTTTCAATGAATTTTGCATCATCTTTATCATAAGGAATTACATCAATTTTTTCACCATTTAATTCTTTAATGATACTATTTATTCTCATTCCTCTTTCACCAATACAAGATCCTACTGCATCTACTTTAGAGTTTTCTGAATAAACAGCTATTTTAGTTCTATCTCCTGCTTCTCTTGCTACACTATAAACTAAAATTATTCCTTCATTTACTTCAGGTATTTCTAATTCAAATAATCTTTTAACAAAACCATAATGATTTCTTGATAACATAATTAATGATCCTTTAGTATCAGTTTGTACTTTAGAAATATATACTTTAATGTTTGATCCCATTTTAATTTCTTCACCTGGAATTATATCAGTTTTAGGTAATATACCTTGTGTTCTTCCTAAATTAATGTAGTAATTTTTAATATCTTCCATATCAACAGTTCCAGATACCATTTCATCTTGTTTATCTTCAAATTCTTCTTTGATATTATTTCTTTCAGCTTCTCTTATTTTTTGAATAACAACTTGTTTAGCAGTTGATGCTGCTACTCTACCAAAATCGGCTGGAGTAATAACCTCTTCAATAGTTTCTCCTACATTTATTCCTGGTACTATTTTTTTAGCATCTGTTAATGTTATATGAATTCTTTCATCATAGAAGAATGGTTCAATTCCTTCAACATCTTCTCCTGCTTCTTCCATAGCTTCTAATTTTTCTAATTCTTCGGCTTCTCTTTTTTCATAATCATCTTCAACTACTGTTTTATATGAATATACATCAAATTCACATGTTTCTTTATTTAAATTAACTTTAACATTTGCTAAAGATTTATATTGTTTTTTATAAGCTGCAGTTAAAGCTGGTTCAATCGCATCAAATATTACATCTTCCTTTATATTTTTTTCTTTACATAATGCTTCTAAAGCTGTTTTAAATGCTTTAAAATCTGTTCCTTTTGTTTCTTCTATTTTTTTCTTTCTCATTTTATTCACAACCTTTCTCTTTTGAACAAACATCTAATATGTAGTTATTTTCTATTACATCATTTAAATCTAATATAGGATTAACAATATTACTTACATTAACGCAATCATCTAAATCAATAATGCCATTTTTATCAATAATTATTCTCAAAAAATACTGATTTCCTTCTTTTAGATATAAAACATCATCTAAAATATAACCTGATTTTTTAATACTATCTTCGATTAGATTTCTTACCTTTTCTACTATTTCCACAAATACCTCCATTACTACATTAAAGAGTGGGTTTAAGCCCACTCTTCCAGTTCCAATATAATTATATCATATATTTTATAAAATAAAACAAAAATATTTAATTTTTTTATTTTTATTTATTATTAAGACACACATAATTATTTATAAATCTAGTTTTAACAAATTTAATATCATTATTTATAAAAATTTGCTATAATATTAATTAGGTGAAATATATGAATAAAACAAAATCAGTTATTAAAGGACTAGTAGTATTTATGGTTTATATGTTATTGCAGTTATTTCAATCTTTACCACTAGAATTATTAGGTATAGATATAACAGCTATGTCACTTATGTCAAAAGTAATTTATTTAGCTTTATATGAAATTATCTTTTTTATAATAATAATATCATTTTTTATTAATGATTTAAAAAAAGATTTCATTGATTTAAAAAAGAATCATAAAGAATATTTTAGTAAGTATTTAAAATATTGGTTTATTATGTTAGGTTTAATGGTATTATCTAACTTAATTATTACTTTAATATATCCAAGTAATGTTGCCGGAAATGAAGAAGCAATTAGAAACAATTTAACAAAAGCTCCTATTTATACATTTTTATCAGCAACTATATTTGCTCCTTTTGTTGAAGAATTAGTATTTAGAAAAGGATTTAGTGAAATATTTAAAAACAAATATTTATATATTTTCTTTTCAGGATTTATATTTGGTGGATTACATGTATTTTCTAGTATGACATCTATAATGGATTTATTATACTTATTACCTTATTGTATACCAGGATTTGTATTTGCTTATGTTTATCAAAAATCAAAAAATATATTTATTCCAATAGGTATACATTTTATTCATAATGGTATTTTAATGTCATTACAAATATTAATTTTCTTATTAGGTTAGGTGGTAAAATGAAAAAAAAATTAGTTATTAGCTTAATTATTTTATTATTAATAATAATTGGTTTTTTAGGTTATGCTAGAATATTTGGAACAAAAGGTTTAGTTGTAAGAGAATATAAAATAATCAATTCTAATTTTACAAATGAATATTATGGAATGAAAATAATCCATTTTTCAGATATTCATTATGGAAATATAACATTTAAAAAAGATTTAGAATATATGGTAAATAAAATAAATTCTTTAAAACCAGATATTATAATCTTTACAGGTGATTTAATTGATGAAAATACTAAGTTAGATCAAAATATGATTGATGAATTAATAGAAGTTTTAACTAAATTAGATTCCAATATAGGTAAATTTGCCATAAAGGGTGAAGATGATAGTAAATTTAATGAATTTGAAACTATAATTAAAAAAGCTAATTTTACTTATTTAGATAATAACTATGATTTAGTATATAAGAATACTA
>CAYNYX010000078.1:0-5122 GCA_964401535.1 uncultured Muribaculaceae bacterium
TAAAGATAAAATAGAATGGTTAGAAATAGAAACAGTAGGAACTAAATATATTATTAAATTAGAATTAAGAGAAATAATTGATAAAGAAGAAGATAATACATATAGACATATTGTAGCTAAAAAAAATGCGATTTTAAAAAAAATAGTAGCAACTAAAGGAGAAATAATAAAAGAACTAAATAGTTATGTAAATAAAGGAGATATAGTAATAAGTGGTGAAATAAAATTAAATGAAAATATTAAAGGTTATACTTCTTCTATAGGTAATATATATGGAGAAGTTTGGTATGAAGTTAAAACAGAATATCCATTTCATTATAAAGAGATAAAAGAAACTGGAAATAATAAAAAAATATATGCTTTTAAATTTTTAAATAAAAATTATGAATTATCTTTTAAAAAATATAAAGATAAAAAAATAGAAGAAAAAGAATTATTAAAATTTTATCCCTTTAGTTTAACAAAACAATATCAAAAAGAAATAGAAATAATAGATAATATTTATACAGAAGAGGAGGTAATAGAAAGAGCTTCACTTAAAGCAGAAGAGAAAATACTTAACACATTAGACAAAGATGAACACATTATTTACAAAAAAATCTTGTTAATAAATATAAAAGATAGTAAAATAGAGTTAGATATGTTCTTTAGTGTATATGAAAATATAACAGAATATGTAGAAATAAAGGAGAAGCAAAATGATATTTAGCTCTGTTGTTGATATCTTAAATCAAACATGGCCTACAATAGTTATTTGTACAGTTATTTTAGTGTCATTAAGATTAGGATATGTAATTAAAAATAAGGTAAAAGTCAAACTATATAAAGAATTATTTACTTTATGTTTTGTAATGTATTTTATGTGTTTATTCTACATAGTATCATTTCAAGATGTTAGTTGGTCAGGTACTAATATAATTCCGTTTAAAGAGATTTTTAGATATGAATTTGGCACTAAATTATTTATAAAAAATGTATTAGGTAATTTATTATTATTTATGCCTTATGGTGTAGCAGTAGGATATTATATAAAAACAAAAAAAATAAGACATGCTTTTATACTTGGTTTATTATTATCATGTTCTATTGAAATAACTCAATATTTAATTGGAAGAGTATTTGATGTAGATGATATATTACTTAATGTTACTGGTTGTATAATGGGATTCTTAATATATAAATTAGTTTATAAATTTAGAGAAGAATTACCACCAATATTTAAAAAAGAGAAGTTTTGTAATATCGTAATGATAGTAACAATAGCAGCAATCATAGCGTATTTGATATTTATATTTAGGGTGATTACATGATAGAAATTTTTAATAAAACAAATTATAAAATAGATGAAGAAATGTTAAATAAAGTTATTAAAATAGCTTTAGATAAAGAAAAAATAAATAATGCTTATTTTAATATTATATTTGTAAATAATGATGAAATATGGGAGATAAATAAAACATATAGAAATATAGATAGACCAACAGATGTTATTTCTTTCGCTTTAGAAGATGATGATATAATACCTAAAATGGATGTTAGAATCTTAGGTGATATTTATATATCAGTTGATAAGATAATAGAACAGGCTAGTAGTTATAATCATAGTGAATTAAGAGAGTTATGTTTTTTAACTATTCATGGTTTATTACATTTATTAGGTTATGATCATATGAAAGAAGAAGAAGAAAAGATAATGTTTGAAAAGCAGGAGGTTATATTAAATGAAGCCGGGATTAAAAGGTAAAGGTTTTAAAAGATTGTTATTAAGTTTTAAGTATGCTTTCGAAGGAATTATATATACAGTTAAAAATGAACAAAATTTTATAATTCATCTTTTAGCAGTTTTAACAGTTACAACATTAGGTTATATATATAAAATAAGTAATACAGAATGGTTAATTATTGTAATTATGATAGCGTTAGTATTAGGTAGTGAATTTATAAATACTTCAATAGAAGCAACTATAGATTCAATAGGTAAAGTAAATCCTTTAGCTAAAGTTGCTAAAGATACAGCAGCCGCAGCAGTTTTAATATTTGCTTTATCATCTATTATAGTAGCACTTATAATATTTATACCTAAAATAGGAGGTAGTTTATGAAAGAAAAATTATTAAATTTATTAAATAATTCTTATAGTCCATATTATAATTTTAAAGTCGCAAGTATTGTTGTTATGAAAGATGGAAAAGAATTTATAGGAGTTAATGTTGAGAATGCTAATGGGACAAGTATATGTGCTGAAAGACATGCAATAGGTTCAGCTATAGCTTTTGGTTATAAAAAAGGTGATTTTGATAGAATTTATGTAATGTTAGAAAATGGTGAATATGGAACACCTTGTTTTGCTTGTCGTCAAGTTATATTAGAATTTTTTAATAAAAATGACTTAGTTATTTCTATGAATAAAGATGGACAAGAAAAAAAATATACAGTTGAAGAATTATGTCCTTATCCTTTTAATGATGAGGATTTAAAATGAAATCAGGATTTGTTAGTTTAGTAGGTAGACCTAATGTAGGAAAATCAACATTATTAAATAGTATTATTGGTAAAAAAGTCGCAATTACTTCTAATAAACCGCAAACTACTAGAAATAGTATTAAGGGTATTTATAATGAAGATGATACACAAATTGTTTTTGTTGATACTCCAGGTATTCATAAACCAAATCATAAATTAGGAGATTTTTTAAATAAGCAAGCTTATTATAGTTTAAATGATGTTGATGTTATTTTGTTTTTAGTTGATGGTAGTGAAACTTTGGGTAGTGGAGATAAATTTGTAATCGAAAGATTTAAAGATTTAAATAAACCAGTTATATTAATTATAAATAAAATAGATAAATTAAGTAGAGAAGATATTTTTAATAAAATATTAGAGTATAAAGATATATATGAATTTGCTGAAATAATACCTTTATCAGCTTTAAAGAATAAAAATACAAAAGAATTAATAAGTGTTTTAAAAAAATATTTAAAAGATGAAATATGTTATTATGATAAAGAAGATTATACAAATCAATCTATTGAATTTTTAATCGCAGAAAGAATAAGAGAAAAAGTGTTTAATCTAACTAGTGATGAAATACCTCATTCTTTGACTGTTATAGTAGAAAGTATAGAAATAGGTAAAGAAAGCTATAAAATAAATGCTTCTATCATAGTAGATAGAGAAGCTATTAAAAAAATAGTAGTTGGTCATCAAGGTAGTAAAATTAAAGAAATTGGTATTAGAGCTAGAGAAGATATAGAAGAATTATTAGGTAAAAGAATATATTTAGATTTATTTGTTAAAGTAATACCTAAGTGGAGAGATAAAGAAAAGTATTTAAAAGAATTTGGTTTTAGTGATTTTGAATAAAAAATAATTTTTAATTTCATAATATAATAGGTGATATTATGAAAGATATATTATGGAGAATGTTTGAAAAAACTGGTAAAATAGAATACTATCTTAAATACAAACAATATAAGAAGGAAAAATAATATGATTGAAGAAGTTACAGGTATAATTGTAAGTGAAATGGATTATGGTGAAACAAGTAAAATACTAAATGTTTTAACTAAAGAACATGGTGTTATTAGTGTTATATCTAAAGGATGTCGAAATTTAAAAAGCCCTTTAAGAAGTGTTTCTACTAAATTAACATATGGAATATTTCAAATATATTATAAAAAAGATAAATTATCTATATTAAGTGATGTTGATATTTTAAATAATTTTAAAAATATTAAAACTGATATATATAAAATAAGTGCAGTTAGTTATATTATTGATCTTGCTTTACAAGTTATAAAAGAAAGTAATTATTTAGTATTTGATATAGTAATTAGTTCTTTATTAAAAATAGAAGAAAATTTTGATGTTAAAACTATAATAAATATAGTTGAATTAAAATTTTTAGAGAATTTAGGAGTATTACCTATATTAGATTCATGTGCAATATGTGGCAATAAAACATCTATTGTTACTATTTCTGGTAATAGTGGTGGTTATATATGTAAGAATTGTCGTACTAATGAATTAATAGTAAGTGATAAAACAATTAAGTTAATAAGAATGTTTTATTATGTAGATATATCTAAAATAGAACATTTAGAAATAAATAATGATTTAAAAAAAGAAATAGATAATTTTTTAAATGAATATTATGATAAATATACAGGATTGTATTTAAAATCAAAAGAGTTTTTAAGGAGTGTAGAAAATGGATAATAGGTATTATGTAGTTGTACCTTTAATTGCTTTAGTAATTTGTCAATTATTAAAATTTTTATTTGAATTGATAAAAACAAAAAAAGTTAATTTTGGAAGATTGATTAATGGTAGTGGTGGAATGCCTAGTAGTCATTCAACATTATGTTCAAGTATAACCATGTTAATTGGTTTAAATCATAATTTTAGAGGAGAAATATTTGGATTAAGTTTAGTTTTATTATTGATAGTATGTTATGATGCTATGGGTGTTAGAAGAGAAACTGAAAAACAAGCTGTTATTATAAATAAATATACTAAATCTAAGTTGTTAGAAGATGTTGGACATGAACCTTTAGAGGTTTTTGCAGGGATATTTTTAGGAATAATAATAAGTTGTTTATTTTATATATGTAGATAAAAGTATTGTAAAAACGAAAAAATCATGATAACATTAAGTTAAGATAGAAAAACTTGATGTTATTTTTGTGTGATGAAAGGGTATGAAATTATGAATAAAAGAAAGTTAACAAATAGTAAAATGGGGGGGCATTTTAAGAGATAAACTTTTAAAAGTAAAGGGATTTACATTAATAGAACTATTAGCGGTAATAGTTATTTTAGTCATTATAGCGCTTATTACAGTGCCAATAGTATTGAATATAATAGAGAATACCAAAGAAGGTGCATTTAAAGCGGGAGTGTATTCTCTTTTTGATGCCTATAAATATAAAGAAATAGATAATAATTTTGATAATATAGGTGAATTAGATATAAGTGAATTATCTTTAAGTAATGATAGATATTCAATCGGAAAGATAAAAAGAAATAATAGTAATAATAAAAAAATTGAAATAGTAAATGTATCAAATGGATCATATTGTGCGAATGGAACTTTAGAAGAATTAGATATAATAAAAGGAGA
>CAYNYX010000079.1:0-5116 GCA_964401535.1 uncultured Muribaculaceae bacterium
ATTTACTAGTTTTAATTAGATATATGTTATAATATTTGTTAAGAAAAGTTTGTAATAAAAAAGATTAGTTAATATTAAAAATAAGGAGATGATGAAATGAACTGTCCTAAATGTAATAATGATGACATTCAAAAAGATGGTAATCACAATGGTATGCAAAGATATAAATGCTTAAATTGTAAAAAAAGATTTGATTATGGTAACTATGGAACAATAAATGAATATATTATACATTTTAATGTCAAAATAAGGAAAAATTTTAATAATAAATTAACTAGGGATAATTATTGTATACCAAGCAATGAATTAGATTATAAAGATAAGAAAAATTTAAGAATAGCTGATGAATTTTATAAAAAAAATAATAGATATCCAACGTTGTGCCCATCATGGTTTTGTAATATTCCAAATGATATTTATAAAGATTTTGATCACTACACTGATGAATATGTTGAAAGTCACTATAAAGATTGTATGAAAAATTATGATCTAAATATGAATTTTTTTCTAGTATCAATCATGATGACTTTGAAAAATATCTATTGAAATTTACTGAAAAAAATAGTTTTATTGAGATAAAAGATTTAAATATTTTAAAGGATAAAAATGGAATTTATATTATAGTTTTAGATAATTATAATCAGGTATATATTGGAAAATCTGATTCACATACAGGAATGAAAAATAGGATAATGTCTCATTGGAGTAAGAAAAAAGAATTTGGTAGATTGCTATGTGGTTCTATCGAAAATTCAATTTTATCAATTGATTCATTTGGAGCTATTGACACAACTAGAATTTTTTATAAGGAAATCAAATGGCCTCAAGATATTGATAAATATGAAGAAAAAATAGTTGGAAAATTTAAACAATCATATAGATTAAATAGAGTATATGGTGGCATAAATACTGAACAAAATCTAACTATAAGAAATTTGAAATTGATGTTATCTGTACAAACTAGAAAGTTGTAATAGATAAGTAAATACATGTAAATTTATATACGCTAAATCTAAAATATTAGGGTAAATTTCAAGTAGTAAAATGATGTACTATGAGCATTGTTAAATTTATTAAAGTATAAAATTGTATCAAATTGTCGGAAAACTATATTCTCTGAAGATAGGTTAAAAGACCTATCACTTTTTTCTTGTACCAATGTTTATAAGGGTTTGCCAGCTTTTCAAAATTATAAAATAATTCTTTAGGGCAACAAAATGGAAGTTTTTAACAAATTCGCAACGATCTGTTATTTGTTTACTTATACTTAATGTTCTTCCATCAAAATTAGTATCTTTACATTGAAGTCCACGTAATTCTCTGTGCCTTAATCCACGATAGTATAATATTTCAAATACAATTATCCATTTAATATCATTTACAACAGAAATAAACTTTTTAAATTCTTCATCTGTAATATTTTGACCAGTTTCTGGACTAATCATAATATTCCTCCTAGTGTAGTATTAATCACTTAAATTAAAGAAATGCAAATTAATTTGTAAAAAAAAAAACTTTCCTAGGAAAAAAGGCGTTTTAATGATATAATTATACATGTAAACGATGAGGTGACTTATATGAAGTTGAACACAATTATTGAAGGAGATTCGTTGTTAGTCATGCAAGATATTCCTTCAAATTATATAGATATTATTATTACATCGCCACCATATAATGCTACACATAGTTATGATAACTATAATGACAACAAAGAATTTAAAGATTATATTAATAATATGACTGATATTTTTAGAGAGTGTTATAGAATTTTAAAAGAAGGCGGCAGAATATGTGTTAATGTACCATTTGCGATAAAAAATAAAGAAACAAAGAATGTATCATTTATTTCACATTATATTGCTTCAATTTTAAATGATTTAGGTTTTAGAGATTTTGAATGGATAACTTGGCATAAAGGAAAGAATATGAATCATTTTCAAGGAAATAACACTGCTTGGGGAAGTTGGAAAAGTCCCTCTTGTCCATCATTCAGGCCTCTTGGCGAAGCAATAATGGTTTTTTATAAAGGTGAAAAGCAACATAGAGGTGACAAAAGTCAAATAGATATTACAGGAGAAGAGTTTAAAGAATGGACAAAAAATACATGGTATTTTAATGAAGATGATAATAATATTTATGATAATTTAATGTGCATTCCAAATGATGCTAAAAAGAAAAATCATCCAGCACCTTATCCAAATGAATTGGTTGAGAGATTAATAAAATTGTATTCATATAAAGATGATATTGTGCTTGATCCATTCAATGGTATAGGAACAACAACATATGTATCGGAAAAATTAAATCGTAAATATATTGGAATTGAATTATCAAAAAAATATTGTGATTTAGCAATTGACAGA
Organism: uncultured Muribaculaceae bacterium; assembly: GCA_964401535.1. Taxonomy (GTDB): domain Bacteria; phylum Bacillota_I; class Bacilli_A; order RF39; family UBA660; genus CAYNYX01. Next base: position 2,364 of record CAYNYX010000079.1, read on the forward strand.
TTAAAAAATGGAGCGAAAATTGTTTATAGTGATAACACTTCAAAACTTGTTAATTCTTCAAGTAATGAAGGCACTTTAACTGTTGTTTTTCCATATAAAGAAAGTTTTAGTCCTAATTTAGTTCCATATCTTGTTGGAAGAAATTTAAAAAACTATGATTCAATGTTAGTTATATCACATTTTAAAGGACATCCTATGGGTGGTTTTGGTGGAGCCTTAAAAAACATATCGATTGGAACAGCATCATCAAGAGGTAAAGCTTATATTCATGGAGCAGGTGATGAATCAAAAATATGGACAGCTGAACATGACTTGTTTTTAGAATCAATGGCAGATGCATCTAAATCAATTATGGATTATTTTAAAGGTAATATAGCATTTATAAATATAATGTGTAATATGTCTGTTGATTGTGATTGTTGTAGTGAAGCAAAAGATCCATGTATGAAAGATATTGGTATTTTAGCATCGCTAGATCCAGTTGCACTAGATCAAGCTTGTATTGATTTAGTTTATAAATCAAATGATCCTGGTAAGAAAGATTTAATAGAAAGAATAGAATCTAGAAATGGTATTCATACTATTTTATCAGCAAGTTCAATAGGTGTAGGGACAAGAGAATATGAGCTTATAGATATCGATAAATAAAAAAATACTTAAAATTAAGTATTTAGTAACTAATAAATTATTCAATATTTATTAGTTTTTTATTGTTTTCTCGATGTTTTGGTACACATATTTTTAAAACATTATTCATGAATTCTGCTTTAATATCTTTTTCATTTATATTGCCTATATAAAAAGATCTTTCTATACTTTCATAAGATTGTCTTTCTTTTTGTAAATATTTTTTATCATTTTTTTCTTCAAGCTTTTCTTTCTTACTAGCAGAAACAAATAAAGTCCCATTATCATATTCAATATTTATATCCTTTTTATCATATCCAGGTACATCCATTTCAAAAATATAGTTTCCTTTTTCTTCATAAATATCACACTTCATCTTTCTAATATCATAATCATCAAAAAAATTATCAAAAAAATTTTTGTTTTGTAACATATTATCATCCTTTCTATTAAATTATGATATTTAATTATATGTTTTATTCATTTATTTAATTTAAATAAAATATAATTTTAACTATTTTTTTATCATTTCTCTTTCCTTTTTTCCTAACTTATAGTATAATTGTTATAGATTATAGGAGATGGTATCATTGAAGCATATTTATTCTAGTATCGATATCAGCACTGATACTATTAAATTAATAGTTTGTGAATTATATAATAATAGATTAAATTTACTTGCTGCTTCTTCTGTTAAATCAAAGGGAATAAAAAAAGGGTTAATCGTTGATCCTAATGAAGCTACTATATCAATAAGACAAGCTTTTGATGAAGTTGAATCAATGCTTGGTGTTAAAATAAATCAAGTTATAACAACAGTACCTAGTTATTTTACTGAATATAATGTTATTAAAGGTCAAATAGAAATAACAAATGAAGATAACATGGTAACAGGTGATGATATAGTCAATGTTTTAGATAAAGCTATGGATTCTAAAAAAGAAGTAAATAGAGCTATGGTTAATATATTACCAATTGATTTTATAGTTGATGATAATGAAAGAGTAAAGGATCCTAAAGGTCTTACAGGTAGAATACTTAGTACAAGAGCAGTTATGGCAACTGTTCCTATAAAAAATATCTATTCTGTAGTAGGATTATTAAATAACATGGGAATAGAAGTTGCTGATATATCTTTAGGTTCAGTAGGAGATATATATGCATTTAAAAATAAAGAATTAGATGGTAAAATAGGTTGTGTAATCAATATAGGTCATGAAACAACAACAATTTCTTTATATAATAAAGGTGTACCTGTTAAATCATCAATAATATGTATGGGAAGTAAAAATGTTACCAATGATTTAGCATATATGTATAAAATAGATGTTGCTGAAGCAAATAAAATGAAAGAAAAATTTACTTTAGCTCATAAAAAACATGCTAATGTTAATGATTTTTATGGAGTAACATTACCTGAATATAATGAAATACTTAAAATAAATCAATATGAAGCATCAGAAATAGTAATGGCAAGAATAAATGAAATATTAGAATTAGCAAATAAAGAGATAAAAACTTTGACATCTCATGAAATTGAATATATAATATTAACAGGTGGGATAAGTAATATGGCTCACTTTGAATATTGTCTAGAAGATAATTTTGGTTCTTTAGCAACCATTGGTGAAATTAAAACAATGGGTATAAGAAATAACAAATATTCATCTGCATTAGGTAATATTATATATTTTATAAATAAATTAAGATTAAAAGGGATAGATACTACTATGGTAGGAGCGAAAGCTTCGGAACAAATATCAACACCACATAAAGGAAATACTAATGTATCAATATTAGGAAAAGTGTTTGGATATTTTATGGAGCAATAAAGGAGGATTAATATGTTTGGATTAGAAATGGATCAATTAGCAAAAATCAAGGTAATTGGTGTCGGTGGCGGTGGAAACAACGCTGTAAATAGAATGGTTGAATCAGGAGTAAAAGGTGTAGAATTTATTGTTGCAAATACAGATTTGCAAGTAATAAATAATTCTAAAGCTCCAGTTAAAATTCAAATTGGTAAAGAATTAACAAATGGACTTGGTGCAGGGGCTAATCCTAGTGTAGGAAGAGAAGCTGCATTAGAATCTAAAGAAGAAATAGAAGATGCCTTAAGAGGAGCC
>CAYNYX010000080.1:0-5055 GCA_964401535.1 uncultured Muribaculaceae bacterium
ACTCCAATTTCCTAGCATTTCAAAAAATGTATGATGATAATTATCACCGATATTATCTAAATCATTGGTTCTAATACATTTTTGATAATCGACTAATCTAGTTCCATAAGGATGTTCAGCACCCATTAAATATGGTATTAATGGTTGCATACCAGCTGTATTAAATAATACCGATGGATCATTTTCTGGCACTACTGGTGCTGATGGTATTTGTTTATGGTTTTTACTTATAAAAAAATTAATATACAAATCTTTTAAATTCATTATTTCACATCTTTCTTTAAATATACATATATTTTACTATATTATTTATAACTTTACAATAATTTTAATAAAGAAAAAAATGTCATAATGACATTTAAACTTCTGATGTTTCTTCTTTTCTTAAGAATTTAAGTAAATTATATTTATCATCAAAGAACATAAATATTGATTTAGCAACTGCTATAATAGGAGTTGATATAACCATTCCTAATATTCCAAAGAAATAACCAAATACTAATAATCCTAACATTATTGTTACAGGATGTAATTTAGTTGTTTTACTCATTATAATTGGTTGTAAGAAACTACCTTCAATAAATTGTACAACAACTATAACTACTAAAGTAAGTATTCCTGTTGGAATTCCTTGAGAAAAAGCAACAATTACGGCTGGAATACCACCAATATATGGTCCTGCAAATGGAATAATATTGGTAATTCCACAAAATAAACCAAATAGTGCTGGAGATTTTAATCCTACTATCCAGAATAGAATTGATAACACTATAAATATTAAAGTACAATCAATAACAGCTCCTCTTACAAAACTTCTCAATGAATAATTAGCATCATCCAATATTGTTATTGTATCTTTTCTAATCTTTTTAGGGATAAATGATAATACTGCATGAACACTATCAAAACCAACTAATAAATAAAAACCAATAATTAACCCAACTACAAATGTTCCCATAAATGAGAAGAATGATGTAACTAAATTAACTGTTAATTCAGGTAATCCTTCAGTTAATCCTGAACCAAATTCTTCTAATTTAGCAAATAATTGTAATTTAGTTGCGTCAACATCAAATCCTTCAATATTAGCAAATTTATCAAATAAATTATCTAACCATCCTTGTACAGTATCTATTATATTAGGTATCATTTTAGCGAAATCAGTTAATTGATCTGATAGTAATGGAATAATTGAATATATAACTATAACTATAATACCTATAAATATTGCATATACAATAGCTGCTCCAAAACCTCTTCTTAAACCTTTTTTCTTTAATTTAGAAACAAATGGATCAAATAACCACGCTATTACTAAACCAATGAATAAAGGTGATACAATACTTAATAGTGTCTTTATAAATGGCATTATATTAAGCATTCTAGTAACTTGTATAACTGCATAAACAGCAGCAATTATAAGTAAAACAACACCTATTCTAAGTAAGGTTCTAGTTAAATCAATAACATCATTTAATTTTCTTACATTAACTTCACTTTTTGTACTATCTTTTTTAAAAAGCATAAAACACCTCCTATATACTCATTAATTCAGTTTCTTTTGTTTTTAATTTATCTTCTACTATTTTATTATATTTATTTATTAATTCTTGTACATCTTCAGTTAATGATTTTATATCATCTTCTGGTATTTCTAATTTTTTAATATCGTTATTACTATCTTGTCTTATATTTCTTAGTGCTATTTTAGCATCTTCTGATATAGATTTAACTTGTTTTACATATTCTTTTCTTGTTTCTTCAGTTAAAACAGGAATATTTAGAATAACTGTTTCACCATTATTATTAGGTGTTAAACCTACATTAGCTTCATAAATACCTTTTTCTATAGCTCCTAAACAACCTTTATCAAATGGTTTAATCATTAGTTGTCTAGCTTCTGGAATTGAAATATTTGCTAATTGTTTTAATGGCGTATCTACTCCATAATATGATACTACAACATTATCTAATATAGCAGGATTTGCTCTCCCTGCCCTAATATTAGTAAATCTCTTTTCCATGTTTTCTATAGCACTAATCATTTTTTCTTCTGTATAAAATAATATATCGTCCATAATCTACCCTCTCTTATTTTAATTATAATATATTAAGATTTAAAAAACAATCATTTTATGAAAAAAGTGTTATTTTCTAACACTTTTAACTTAATACTTAATATTATATGTTAAATATGAAATTCATAATTTTTCTTATTTTCAGTTTATTTTCGGCTTATTTTCGGCTTATTTTAATTTTTCTTGATATTTTGATGATAAAACATAATCAACATTTCTTATTTGCTCCGTGTTAAATCTAATTAAAAACTCTTTTTCTAACCATTTTTTAATCCAATTATTAGCAGTATCTAAATTTACCTTAAAATGATTAGCAATATCCCTAGCTTTTATTTTATTATTATTTAATAAATAACTAGCAATCCATCTTTCCCTTTTATCAAGCATATCTAAAGAATCAATTTCACTTTCACTATTTGTATATATATCTTCAATTCTATTACCTACAATTTCAAAAGTATTAGCCATTATGTCAAGAAAATATTCCAACCATTTTGTTATATCAGCTGTATTTCTTCCAAAATAATAATTATGATGCAAATTCATTTGCAAAGAATTGTAATATTCTAAAATATTTTTATCATAAAATTCTTCCATTACATAAAATCCTTTTAAATCATAGCCATATGCTTTAAGTATATATGTTGCAAGTAATCTTGCAGTTCTACCATTTCCATCCCAAAATGGATGTATTGTAACAAATTCATAGGCTAATATTCCAGCTTTTATAGGTAATGGAACATCTTTTTCAAATTCATTAAATCTTTCAATCATCATTTTAATCAAAATTTCAACATCCCTTGCTTCAGGAGGCAAATAAATTATTGTACCTGATATTGAATCTTTAACTACATTCTGACCTGTTCTGAAACTATTCTTAAAAGTTATTTTCTTACCTTCAACTAGATTGTGAACTTTTAATATCAAATCTTTGCTAATATTATCATTACATTCTGCTATTTTATTTAAATACATTAAAGCGTTATAATAATTTCTCACTTCTAAAACATTTCTTTCATGTGAACTAATATCTTTTTCTATAACTTTTTCTACTTCTTTTAGGTTAAGAGTATTGCCCTCTATCTTTGTAGAGTAATGAACCTGTTTTACAATAATTTCTCTTTTTATTTCATCTTCTATAGAGATAGGAAGTTTAAGTAAATCTACTATTTCTTTAACTTTATTAATTTTTATTAAATCATTAACTATTTTATTGGTGTAGTTCCATTTAATATCCATTTTCCCACCCATTCTTCCTAATTTTTAATTCTATCATAATTATATTACTCACTATTTATATCATATCAAAACAAAAGTAATTTGTAAATAAACATTCCCAACTTCTCGTTAAAATCAATCATCATTATTTTCAAAATAAAAAGTGTTATTTTCTAACACTTTTCTTTATTATTTTTTTAACATATCCATAGCTTTTCTCATTTTCATGTCATATACAATCATATCTAAACCACCAAAATTTTTAAGTAATTCTTCTTTAGACATCTCATATTTTTTAGCCATTTCTTCTGCTTCTTTAGAAGCTTCTTCTTCACTTATTTCAATTTTTTCTTGAATAGCTATTTCTTCAAGCATCAATCTATAAGTAATTCTTTTATTTGCTTCATCTTTCATTTGTTCTCTTAAAGCTTTTTCATCAGAATTAGTGAATTTATAGAATTGTTCTAATGTAATACCTTGCATTGATAAATTTTGTTCATATTGACCAATCATTCTATCTTGTTCTTCCTTTATCATAACTTCAGGTATTTCTACTTTAACACCTTTTGCTGCTTCTTCTAATAATGAATCTAAATAATGTTCTTCAGCATGATGTTCTTTATGAGCTTTTATATTTTCACTTACTTGTTTTTCTAAACCTTCTAATGTATCAATTCCTTCAAACCCTAAATCTTCAAAGAAATCTTTTCCTATTTCTGGTATTTTAGTAGTTTTAATTTCATTAACTTTAACTTTAAATACTACTTCTTTTCCTTTTAAATCTTCACTATGATATTCTTCAGGGAAAGTTACTTTAATATCTTTTTCTTCACCTTTTTTCATACCAATTAATTGTTCCTCAAATCCAGGAATAAAAGTATTACTTCCTATTTTAAGTGAATAAGCTTCACCTTTTCCACCATCAAATGCTACACCATCTTTGAATCCTTCAAAATCAATAACAGCAGTATCATCATTTTCTACACTACCGTCTTTAATTTCTAATTCAGCAAATCTTTCTCTCATTTTTAATATAGCATCATCTATTTCTTCTTTAGTAACTTCTACACTTTCTTTTTTAACTTTTAAATCTTTATATTTACCTAATGTAACAGTTGGTTTTAAAGTTAAAACAAAAGTAAATTCAATACCATTTTTATCAATAGATTTTAATTCCATTTCTGGTTGAGCAACTATTTGTAAGTCTTTATTTTCTTCAATCATTTTAGCATAAGCTTTATCTATTACTAAATCTCCTGCAGACATAAATAATGATTCTTCACCATATTTTTTTAAGAATACATCTTTTGGTGCTTTACCAGGTCTAAAACCATCTATTTTAGCTTTACCATTTTCTTTTATAAATGCTTTATCTAAAGCTTCTTGCCATTCTTTACCTTCTATTTTTATATCAATTTTTTTAATATTTTCCATATTTCCTCCCAATCACTATTCTAGTATATAATAAAATTAGTTTTATTTCAATAACAAATATCTTTTTTATTTTATGAAAAAGTCGATATTAGAAAATATCAACTATTTTTACATCATATTTACCATTAGGACTATCAACAGTAACAATTGAACCTTTTTTCATACCTATAATAGCTTTAGCTATTGGTGATTCATTTGATATTTTATTTTCAAATGGATCTGCTTCTTTACTACCTACAATTGAATATGTTTCTAATTCTTTATCTTCAACATACTCTAATTTAACATTAGTTCCAATAGATACTGAATCTGTTTTTATTTCTTC
>CAYNYX010000081.1:0-4933 GCA_964401535.1 uncultured Muribaculaceae bacterium
TTATTTTATGTTGTTTATTAATTATATGTTAATTTTGTTAACTTTTAAGTAACAAAAAAGATGAATTATTCTTCATCTTCCATTTCATCTTCTGATACAATTGATAAATCATCATCATCCGTATCATCATCTACTACTTCAATATCTTCATCTACTTCTTCTTCAATTTCTTCTTCTTCATCTTCTGTTTCTTCAATTTCTTCTTCTTCATCTTCTAATTCAACTTTAACAACATGATTTTCTTTTAAATCCCATTCAGCTGTATCTAAAAGTAAAAATCTTTTATCTGTTGTAAGAGATGTATAAAAATCCCCAATTTTATTTGTATATTCTGAATCACTATAACCCAATAAATCACATATAGTTTTAAATATACTAGGTGTATTCATTGGTTTTTTATTTTCTTTTAATATCATATATCCTAAATCTGTATATGATAATAATTCTAAATCAACACGGTTCATATCTTTTAATTTCATATTTATCCTCCTACATTTTATTTATAACACTTATTCCAAGTAAACGCATAGCTTCTCCTATTACTATTTGAGTAGCTTCACATATCATAAGTCTATAATTTCTTATTAATTCATTTTCATCTAATACTCTAATATTAGCGTACATTCTATTAAAATCTTGGCATAAATCAAGTACATATTTAGCAAGATTAGATGGATCATAATTCTTATATGAATTTTCTATTATATCTTTAAATTCATATAATTTCCATATTACATTCCATTCATATTCATTAATACTATCAATTTCTAATCCCTTATTAGTTTTTTTATCAAGTAATGAATTTATTCTTGCATATGTATATTGTACATAAGGACCTGTATTACCTTCAAATTTAAGAATTTCATCTAAATCAAATTCTATATCATTGATTCTATAATTTTTTAAATCATTAAATATAACTGCCCCTACACCTATTTTTTCACTAACTTCTTTTTTATTTTCTAAATTAGAATTTTTTTCTTCAATATATTTATAAGCTAAATTTATAGCATCTTCTAAAACACTATCTAAACTAACAGTTTTACCAGCTCTAGTAGACATTTTTTTACCGCCTTGTAAAACCATACCAAAGTTTATATGTTTTATTTTATCACTAAAATCATATCCCATTTTATCTATAATCATTTTAAGTTGTTTAAAATGAAGAGATTGTTCGTTACCAACAACATATAATATTTCATCAAAATTATACTTGTTTTTCCTATCTAATAAAGCTGCTACATCACGAGTAATATATAAAGAACCACCATCACTACGTTTTATTAAAGCAGGAGCAATATCTCCTAAATCAATAATAGTAGCGCCTTCACTAATTTGTAATAAATGTTTATTTTCCATTTCTTCAATAATTGGTTTCATCTTATCTTTATAATAAGCTTCTCCATCATATGAATCAAATTTATCTATTTTAAGTAATTTATATGTCTTATTAAATTCTTTTAAAGATTCGTCTTTAAACCAAGTCCATAATTCTAAAGCTTCAGAATCATTTTCTTCTAATTTTTTAAACCATAATCTTCCCATATCATCTAATGATGGATCATTAGATGCTTCATCATGAAATTTAACATATAATCTTTTTAATTCTACTATAGGGTTTTTTAATACTTCTTCTTTATTTCCCCATGTTTTATATGCATATAGTAATTTACCAAATTGAGTACCATAATCACCCAAATAATTAATACTTATTATATCAGCACCATTTTTTAAACTTAAATTTTTTAAAGCTTCACCAATTACAGTAGATCTTAAATGACCAACTCCAAATGGTTTAGCAATATTAGGTGAAGAATATTCAATAACTATTTTCTTATTTTTTAATAAATTACTATTTCCATAATTATTTTTTTCTAATAATATTTTTTCTAGTAATTCTTTACTTACTTCTTTTCTATCAACAAATATATTCAAATAACCATTAACAGCTTCACACTTATAATCTATGTTGTCTTTTAGATAATTACTAATATCTATTGGTGATTTATGTAAAACTTTAGATAAAGTAAAACAAGGAATAGCATAATCACCCATAGTTCTATCTTTAGGTTTTTCTAATGATACATTTTCTTTATCAATATTTAAAATATTACTTATTTTTTCCCTTATCTGTTCTTTCACTATATCACCTCATAATCTATTTCTAGTTCAATAACATCTTCTTCTAATATATATTTAGCATAAATATAATTATCTTTTACATCCAATTTTAATGTTCTAATTTTTAAATTTAAATTAGAATCATTTATATAATATGCACATACTGTATCTTTTTTACTATCTAAATTAAAACATAATGTATATTCATTACAACTTCTTTTAATTTTAATAACTTTATCTAATGTTATAGTAGTCATTATATTATTATCAATAAATACTAATTTATTACTATTTAAAGTACCTTTAATATTTTTTTTACAATAATTTTCTTTACCATTTTTTAAAGATAGGTTGATAGTTATTTTTGACATAAAATCACTTCCTATAACAATCAAGTTAGATTATAGCACAAATATAAAAAAAAATACACATATTTTATTTTTTTTTTCAAATACTAAAATTAATGAGGTGATAATACGAAAAAAAAGATTAAAAAAATTATAAAATATTTAATTATTTGTTTTGTTTTTTTAAGTGTTATTTATGGTTCTTTATATATTATAGCTTTATTCACAGAAAAACTTCCTATAGCAAGTGCGAATAGTTATTATTTTTATGATAAAGAAGGTAATTTATATCCAACTAACAGTAATAATGAATGGATTGGCATTGATAATATAAGTAAACATTTAGTAAATGCTACTGTAGCAATTGAAGATAAAAAATTCTTTAATCATATCGGGTTTGATTACTTAAGAATAATGAAAGCTATGTATGTTAATCTAGTAAATGGGGAAACATTGGAAGGGGCTTCTACTATAACACAACAATATGCGAAAAATTTATTTTTAGATTTTGATAAAAATTGGGAAAGAAAACTAGAAGAAGCCTGGTTAACAATTCGTTTAGAAGTCCAGTATAGTAAAGAAGAAATACTGGAAGGTTACTTAAATACTATCAATTATGGTGGAGTTTTTGGTATTGAAAACGCTAGTAAATATTATTTTGGAAAAAGTGCTTCTGATTTAACAATAGCTGAAGCTTCTATTTTAGCAGGTATTCCTAAATCACCTACTTATTATTCACCTATTAAGAATGAAGAAAACGCTAAAAAAAGACAGAAAACAATATTAAATGCAATGTTAAAAAACAAATATATTAATGAAGAAGAATATAATGAAGCTTTAAATACAACTTTAACTTATATTGGAAATTCTAATCAATTGGCTTCTAAAACTTTAATGTATTATCAAAGTGCAGTAATGGAAGAATTAAATGGAATAAAACAAATTCCTAATTCCTTTCTAAAAACAGGTGGTCTTAAAATATACACTAATTTAGATATAAATGCTCAAATAGCATTAGAAACAAGTGTTTTGAAACAATATAATGAAACATCAGAAATACAAGTAGCAGGTATAATTACCGATCCCAAAAGTGGTGCTGTAATAGCTCTTACTGGTGGTAAAAATTTTAAAGAAAGTCAATTTAATAGAGCAACTCAAGCCAAAAGATCAATTGGTTCTACTATAAAACCCTTTTTATATTATGCAGCCTTAGAAAATGGATTCACGCCATCTACTACATTTACAAGTGAAAAAACAACTTTTACTTTTTCTGATGGTGAATTATATAGTCCTACTAATTATGGAGATAAATACCCTGATAAAGATATCAGTATGGTGTCTGCTATTGCTTTTTCAGATAATATATATGCTGTTAAAACTCATCTTTTTTTAGGTGAAGAAACATTAGTACAAACTGCTAAAAAAGTAGGTATAACCCAATCATTAGATCCTATTCCTTCTCTAGCTTTAGGAAGTATGGAAATGTCTTTATTAGACCTAGTTACTGGTTACAATACTCTAGCAAGTGGCGGTTTTAAATCAAAAACCCATTTTATTTCTCGTGTTGAAGATATAAATGGTAAAGTTTTATATGAATATGAACCAGTTAAAGAAGTTTCCTTAAATTCTAGTTTAGTTTATATTTTAAATGAAATGCTTACTTCTACATCAAATAGTTCATTCATTGATTATGCATATCCAACATGTTATGCTATTGCTTCTAAATTAAATGATAAATATGCGATTAAATCTGGAACAACTGAATTTGATAACTTAGTTATTGGATATAATAATAATATTTTAATAGGTTTATGGAGTGGATATGATGATAATACTCCAGTATCATCAGATAATAGTTATAAACTTAAAACAGCATGGGCTGATATAACTAGTTTATATAAAATGGATACGGAAAATTCTTGGTATGATTTACCAAATAATGTAGTTGGTGTCATAATAGATACTTCTACTGGTCTTTTAGCCGATAAATCAAGTAAAAGAAAAGCAATTATGTATTATTTAAAAGGAACTGAACCAAAAAAAATAGAAGAATCTTAATCTTCTATTATTGTAACTTCATCACCATTTTTTAACATAAAAGCATTAGCATCATCTGTATCTAAGTGCATTTCATAATATGAATTATCAGCAACTCTTATTCTAACATTATCTAAAATACCGCCTTTAATTGTATCAACTTTTATTTTTACTTTTTGATTGTTTTTAAATCCATACTTTAAAGATTCTTCTTTGGTCATATGAATATGTCTATCAGCAATGATTACCCCTTGTTCTAAATCAATAGATCCTTTTTCTCCTATTATTGTTATTTTTTCCGAATCATTTAAATCTCCACTACTTCTAACTGGAGGATTTAATCCTAATTTAAATGAATCAGTTTTAGAAATTTCTACTTGCGTATAATCTCTAATAGGTCCTAAAACGCGAACATTTTTAATTTCACC
>CAYNYX010000082.1:0-4832 GCA_964401535.1 uncultured Muribaculaceae bacterium
CTTAAAGGTTTTCTACTAAAATGCCCCCCCATTTTACTATTTGTTAACTTACCTTTATTCATATTTATCAACCCTTTCACATATAAAAACATTAAGTTATTTCTATCTTAACTTAATGTTATCATATTTTTTATATTTTTACAAGAAATTTATATTATATTCTAATAGGATTATTATCTATTTCAACCCTAACAACCTTATTATCTAAATATCTGTCTTGAATAAACTTTAAACAATCTCTTAAATCATCTATTTTTTTATACTTAATAATTACTTGCATATAATAAATATTATTAATTTTAGGCATCATAGAATTACTTGGCCCTAAAACAATCCCCTTAAAATTATTTCTTAAATAAGATGAGATTTTATTAGCTTCATTATATACATCTTCATATAATTTTCCACTTATTTTAACTAAACATAAATCATAATAAGGCGGATATTTTAAATTTCCCCTTATTTTCATTTCTGATTCATAAAAACTCTTATAATCATTATTAGATGAATAGACAATACTATAATGACTAATATTAAATCCCTGAATAATAACTTCACCATTTAAATCTGATCTTCCTGCTCTACCTGATACTTGATTTAATAACTGAAAAGTTCTTTCGGCACTTCTAAAATCAGGAATATTTAAAGAACTATCACCATTTATAACTCCAACTAACGTAACATAAGGAAAATCTAAACCCTTAGATATCATTTGTGTACCTATCAAAATATCATATTCTCTATTTTTAAAAGAATTAATTATTTTTTCATGACTTCCTTTTGCACTAGTAGTATCCATATCCATTCTAATAACTCTACAACTATATTTTTCGTTTAAAATATTTTCTAATTTCTCTGTTCCTAAACCAAACTCATTTATATTCAAACTATCACAACTAGGACATTTATCTATTTTTTTAATAACATGTCCACAATAATGACATCTTAAAATATTACTTTTTTTATGATAAGTTAAAGGTATATCACAATTAGGACATTTAGAAACATATCCACACTCATGACATGATACAATAGTAGAATAACCTCTTCTGTTAAGTAAAATAATAACTTGTTCTTTTCTTTCTAATTTCTCTCTTATTTTGTAATCCAATAACTCAGAAATAACCTTATTTCCTTTTCTATATTCATCTTTCATATCAATCAAACTAATTTTAGGTAAAGAATTATTAATTCTATTTTTCATTTCTAATAACTTATAAATACCCAATTTAGCTCTTGTATAACTTTCAATAGAAGGTGTTGCAGTACCTAATATAATAGGGCAATTATGATATTTACCTCTAAATAAAGCGATATCAATAGCATTATATCGAGGATGATTTTCTTGTTTATAACATTCTGAATGTTCTTCATCAATTATAATTATTCCTAAGTTAGTAAATGGTGCGAATATAGCACTTCTAGCTCCTATTACAATAGAAACTTCTTTTCTTTCAATCTTTCGCCATTCATCATATTTTTCACCATCTGATAAACCACTATGAAGTATTGCAATTAAAGATCCAAATCTTTTTTTAAAAACATTTACTAATTGTGGTGTCAAACTAATCTCTGGAACTAAAACAATAGCTTCTTTTTTATTTTCAATTACTTTTTCAATTAAATTCATATAAACTTCTGTTTTACCAGAACCTGTTACACCATGTAATAAATATGGCTTATATATGAATTCTATATTATTTATTACTTCTTTTTGTATTTCATTTAATTCAATTCTCTTTTCTTCTTTTATACAATCATTATTTAATCTATAAACTTCTTCTTTTATTTCTTTAAAGATACCCTTTTCTATCAATTTATTTGTTGAATATAAAGATATATCAATTAATTTTTTCTTTAAAACTTTTTTATTTTTTAAAACTAAATCATATAATTCTTTTTGTTTTGAAGTTAAAGAATCAGTATCATTATCTATAACAATATAACTAACATATTTTTTATTTTGATTAAAATTAACCTTAGCTTTTAAAGCTTTAGGTAACATTGTTTGATATGCTGATATTTTAGTACATAATGTTTTTTTAGATATAAAATTACCTATTTCTAACATTTCTTTATTTAAAACAACATTATCATCTATAACATCTATTATATCTTTTACAGTATAAGAAACATCTACATTTTCTTTAACATCAATTATAAATCCCTCTAAAGTTTTATTTTTAAAAGGAACTTTTACTCTTTTACCTATTTCTATTTTATTTATTAAATTAGATGGCACTTTATATGTAAAAGTATAATCTAATGCTTTAGAATTAATCTGAACTAATATTTCCACATACATAAGTATCACCCAATAACATTATATCAAAAAGAAAAAAACTTTAAAAGTTTTTCTTAATACTATCTATTTTATCTTGATAATTATCACTATTAGTTATGTAACTACCCACTACTAATATATCAACATCTTTTAATTTATCTATATTAGTATCATTTATTCCCCCATCAACTTCGATTAAAAAATTATTTTCTTTCTTATATTCTTTTAATTTACTTATTTTATTTAAAGTATCATTTATAAATCTTTGACCACCATATCCTGGTTCTACACTCATAAGTAATACTAAATCAATTCTATTTAAATAAGGAATTAATTTTTCAACATCAGTTTTGGGATTAATAGATAAACCTACTTTAATATTAAATGATTTAATATAATTTATCATTTCATTTATTGAATCAGTTGCTTCTAAATGAAAAGTTATATATTCTGGATTAAATATTTTATATAAATCAATATATTTTTTTATATCTTTAACCATTAAATGAACATCTTTTTTCTTCTTAGAATTTTTTAAAGGTAAATATAAAATGTTATCATCTATACTCTTATTATTTACAAATATATTATCTGCAATATCAACATGAATAAAATCTGCATTAGTTTTATTTATATTATCTATTACCTTTTCTATATTATTTTTTACATTATAAAATGAAACAGAAATCATATTTTACCTCCTTATAAATTTAATATAATTTTCATATCTAGAAGCTAATATATCATTACCTATTTGCTTTTTAACCTCGCAATCACATTCATTAATATGCATACAATCTCTATACTTACATTCATTTTTAAACTCAATAAATGTATCTCTTATTTCTATATTAGACATATCACTTAAATCAATACTTGAAAAACCAGGTGTATCGGCAACCCATCCATCATATAGATTTAATAACTCAACATGTCTTGTTGTATGTTTACCTCTACCTAAGGCATAAGATATTTCATCAGTTTTCAAATCTAAAGAACTATCTAATTTATTTAATAATGTAGATTTTCCAGCACCACTTTGACCTGTAAAAGCAGTTATTTTATTTTTAAAAATCTTGCTTATTTCATTTATATCATTATTTGTATAAACATCATAGCCTATTTTTTTATAATAATTCATTACATTATTTATATTACTTTTATCTTTTAATAAATCAAGTTTGGTAAAACAAATTATTGGTTTTATATTATTATATTCTATCACTGTTATCAATTTATCAAGTAAGTTACTAGAAAAATCAGGATCTTTAGCACTAGTAATTATAACTACTTGATCAATATTAGCAATCATAGGTCTTATTAAACTATTTTTTCTTTCTTTGATTTCTAAAATATATTTATTTTTTTCATCAATAATTACATTATCACCGGTAACAGGAATCATACTACCTATTCTCAATTTACCTCTAGGTTTACATATAAATATATTATTATCAACTAAAACACTGTAATTATTGCTTATAACTTTAATTATTTTTCCTTCCATATTATTACTCTATTGGAACAATATTATCTATATCAGCTCCAGGTTCTTTTGAGATCGTAATAGTTAAAGTTGCTCCTTCAACTACCTTATCACCAGCAGCTCTACTAACATTTATAATAGTATTGTTAGGTAAATTTGTTCTTTCTTCTTCTTTAATTTTATATAAAATTTTATATTCATCACAAAATGCCTTAACATCTGATAAGCTCCATGTTCCATCTAAGAAATCAGGATAAGTAGTAATAATATCGGGAATAAATAAAATAATTTGTTCTCCTTCTTTTAATTCTGTTCCTTTTTTTACACTTTGATCCATAATCATATTTTCTTTATATTTACTTTTATCTTCTACTTCTTTTCTTTCTACTGTAACATATATTTTATGTATTTCTAAAGCAGCTTCAACTTCATAATAATTTTTACCAGTATAATCCTCTATTGTAACACTTGCTTTACCAGACGAAACATAAAGTTTTACTTCTGTTCCTTTCTTTCTTTTAGCTCCTATTACAGGACTAGTTTTAATAATTTTACCTTCTTCAATTGTACTATTAGATTGATATATATATTCTTCTCCTATTTCAAAACCAAGTTTTTTCAATGCTTCTTCTGCTTCTAATATAGTCATTTTAGTAATATCCGGTATTACAATTTCATCGACTTTATTAAGTTTAGGATAAATAATGACTATAAAACACATAACTCCTATTAAAATAAATAGAATTATTGAAGAAATAATAATTGCGATATTAAGTTTTTTATGTTCTTTTACTGGTTGTTGAACTATGTCTCCTATTGGTTTCATAACCTTTGTTTCTTCAACATCTTGTTCAGGATAAGCATAAGTTATTATTTTATCATTGGCATGCTCATTATCTAAAGCATGTTTTAAATCATTATTCATTTCATTAACATTATCATATCTATTTTTAGGATTTTTAGCACATGCTTTTAAAATAATATTTTCTATACTTTGCGGTATATCTTCTTTAATATCTACAATACTTGGCATTGGATCTTTCATTTGTTTAATTGCTATTT
>CAYNYX010000083.1:0-4785 GCA_964401535.1 uncultured Muribaculaceae bacterium
AAACAACATCAATAGGTAAAATTGCTTATGATTTAATAAATAAAGGTAAAAAAGTATTGATGATTGCTGGTGATACATTTAGAGCTGGAGCAGTTGAACAAATAATAGAGTGGTCAAAAAATACTAATTCAAGAGTTATTTTTAAAGAAAATGCTGATCCTTCTAGTGTAATATATGATGGACTAGAGGTAGCATTAAAAGAAAACTATGATGTAGTTTTAATAGATACAGCAGGTAGATTACAAAATAAAACAAATTTAATGAATGAATTAGATAAAATGAATAAAGTAATAGGTAAAGTTATACCCGGATCTCCTCATGAGACATTATTAGTAATAGATGCTACAACTGGTCAAAATGGTATAAGTCAAGCTAAAAGCTTTAAAAATATTACTAATATTACCGGAATTGTTTTAACTAAATTAGATGGAACAGCTAAAGGGGGAATTGTTTTTTCTATCAAAGCTGAAACAAATCTACCTGTTAAATATGTAGGTTTAGGTGAAAAAAAAGAAGACTTAAGAGTATTTGATATTGAAAAATATATATATGGATTATTTAAGGATGTGGAAAATGAAAAAAGAGATTAAAAATATAGGATTATTATTACAACTTATTATAAGTGTTTCAGTTGTTATAATCGGTATTATATCTATATTTGTAAGTGAATTTATTTTAGGTTTACAAATATTACTTTTCTTAACAATGTTAATAATGTCATATAATAATGAAAAAATATTTAAAAGAAAATATTTAACAATAATTTACTTAATATTTAGTGTTGTTTTACTTATTTCAGTTATAATGGAGATGTTATAATGTTAGAAGAAACTTTATTATATGATTATTATGGTGATTTATTAACTTTAAAACAACAAAGTTATTATGAAGATTATTATTTTAATAATTTAACTTTACAAGAAATAAGTGAGAATAACAATGTAAGTAAAAATAATGTACATAAAATAGTAAAAGAAGCTTATAAAAAATTAAAATATTATGAAGATAAATTAAATTTAATTGAAAAAAATAAAAAAATAAAAGAAATAATAAAAGATAAAAGCTTATTTGAAAAAATAAGTAAATATATATAAAAAGGGTGATATTATGTTTGGAAAAATAGTTTATATTAGTGATTCTTTAGCTCATATTTCAATACCAGAAAATGGTGAAATAAGTACTAACTTAATGAATATGCATGTCATATTTGAAGATGAAAACAAAAAAATACTAGGAGAAGTAGTAGACATTAGCGATAAAATTGTTAAAGTTAATTTCTTAGGTGAATTTGAAGGTAATAGATTCTTAGGTGGAGTTATTAGAAAACCTAGTTTTGAATCTAAAATAAGATTAATTACTAAAGAAGAATTAGAACTTATTATTGGAAATGATAATAAAAATACTTTATTATTAGGTAATAGTGCTTTATATGATAACTGTGAAATAAGAGTTGATATCAATGATTTTTTAAGTAATCATATGGCTATATTTGGTAATAGTGGTAGTGGTAAATCATGTGGTGTAGCTCGTGTTTTACAAAACATATTTCAAAATAAAAATGTTGTACCAAATAAATCAAATATTTTAATATTTGATGCTTATGGTGAATATCATAATGCTTTAAAAAATATAAATGAAATAAATGAAAATTTTAATTTTAAATTTTATACAACTAATTTAAATCAAGAAGGTGGAGAAACATTATCTATACCTTTATGGTTACTTAATGTAGATGATATGGCTTTACTTTTATCCGCAACAACCCATTCACAATTAACAATAATTGAAAGAATGTTAAAATTAGTTAGAATTTTCGCATCAAATAGTGAAACAGCTAATGAATATAAAAATTATTTAATTGCGAAAGCTATTATGACTATTTTATATACAAATCAAACAGCATCTTCTAAAAGAAATGATATTTTTTCAATTATAAATACATGTTCTACTAAAGAATTTAACTTAGAAGCACCTGTTCAAGGTATAGGTTATGTAAGAAAATTTAGAGAATGTTTCTTAATAGATTCAACCGGTAATTTCACAGAAAGTATCTTATTAACTCAATATGTAGCATCTTTTATAAAAGAAGGGTTAGAGAATTTTGATACTACTGAATTAAATTATTTTACTTTAGAAGATTTAGAAAAAGCTCTAAATTTCACTTTAATATCAGAAGGATTATTAAATAACGCTAATACATATAGTGATGCTGTAACTCTTAAAGTTAGATTACATTCTATTGTAATAGGTGAATATGCAATATTCTTTAAATATCCTAAATTTGTTACTATGGAAAATTATATCGCATCTCTAGTATCTAAAAATGGTAAAAAAGCTCAATTAGTTAATTTTAACTTAGAAGATGTTGAAGATTGGTTTGCTAAATTTGTAACAAAAATATATATGAGATTATTATTTAATTTCACAAAAAGATTAAAATCTAGAGCTTCAATTCCATTTCATATATTTTTAGAAGAAGCACATCGATATGTTCAAAATGATCAAGATAGTTTCTTATTAGGTTATAATATTTTTGATAGAATTTCTAAAGAAGGTAGAAAATATGGTATTATTTTAAACTTAATATCACAAAGACCAGTAGAAATATCTGAAACTGTTATATCACAATGTAGTAATTTTATGATATTTAAAATGACTCATCCTAGAGATATAGAATATATTAAGAAAATGTTACCAAATATTAGTGCTGAAATAGTTGAAAAACAAAAAACTTTACAACCAGGTACTTGTGTTGTATTTGGTAAAGCATTTAAAATACCTATGATTGTTAAAATGACTATGCCATCACCAGAACCACAAAGTAGTAACTGTGATGTTGTAGAAAGATGGCAATAAAATGCTTAAAAAAAAGAAAAAATATTCTAGAAGACAATTAGGAATTTTCTGTGCTGTATCTTGTTTTCTAATAGTAATGATTATATTTATTTATACTTTTATATCATATGTAGTAGAGATAAATAATTTAGAAAAAATGGAACAAGATTTAAATAGAGAATTATTAGAGTTAAAAGATGAAAATGAGGATTTAAAAATAGAAATAGAAAAATTGAAAGATCCTGATTATTTAGCAAGATATGCAAGAGAACATTTTCAATATTCAAAAGATGGCGAATATGTTATTAAGATAGATGAAAATGATAAAATTGTTGTAGAAATGAAAGAAAATAACATTTCTAAATATGAAAATATATTACTTGTTTTATCAATATTTATATTGGTTATAATATTATATTTATTTATAAAATTTAGAATTAAAAATAGTAAAAAAAATCAATATATTCATATAAAAAGAATGTAATTAGGAAAATATTCCTAATTTTTTTTCTTGATTAAAATACAAACAAATGTTATTATATATATAGGTGATATCTATGGAAAGAATTATATTTCATATTGATGTTAATAATGCTTTTTTATCATGGACAGCTATTGATTTATTAAGACATGGTTCTAAGTTAGATATAAGAACTATTCCAGCTGTTATCGGTGGTGATGAGAAACAAAGAAAGGGGATTGTAGTCGCAAGGTCATATCCTGCTAAAAGATTAGGAATTAATACTCCAGAACCTTTATATCAAGCTAGAAAAAAATGCCCTAATTTAAAAGTTTATCCTCCTGATTTTAAATGGTACAAATATATGTCAAATAAATTATTTAGTTATTTAAGTAATTATACAGATGAAATAGAAATATTTTCAATTGATGAATGTTTTTTAGATTACACTTCTATTAAACATATATATGGAGATGAAATGGAGTTTGCTAAAAAAATAAGTAATGATATTAAAAAAAATTTAAAATTTACTGTTAATATTGGTATTGCTAATAATAAATTATGTGCTAAAATGGCTTCTGATTTTTCTAAACCAGATAAAATACATACTTTATATGATTATGAAGTGAAAGATAAAATGTATCCTCTTCCTATAGAAGATTTACTATGGATAGGTAGAAAAACAAGTGAAAAATTAAGAAATTTAAAAATAAATACTATAGGTGATTTAGCTAATGCTGATTCATATTATTTATCAAAATATTTTAAAAATATGGCTATTAAAATGATTGAAACAGCTAAAGGTATCGATGATAGTATAGTAGATAAAATAGGTGTAGAACAAAAAGGAATAGGCAATGAAATAACATTAATCAATGATTTAACCGATAAAGATGAAATATTTAAGGAATTAATTAAAATAGCAGATAAAGTATCTTTAAGATTAAGAAATCAAAATAAGTATGCTAGTGTAGTAGCTGTTGTATTAAAAGATAAAAATTTTAAAAGAATATCGCATCAAAGAAAGTTAAAAAATGCTACTAATAGTACTGATGAAATAGTTAAAGTTGTGAAAGAATTATTATATGAAATGGGTGAATTAGAACCAATTAGATTGATAGGAGTAAGAGTAGATAATTTAACTAATAATTTAGTAAAACAAGTTTCTATATTTGATAGTGAAGAAGATTATGAAAAAAATATAGCCTTACAAAAAGTTATTGATGATATAAGAAAGAAATATGGCAAAGATTTAAAAAAACATTGAAATATACAATAAATTTGTTTGCTAATAAAAAAAAAGTTGATTTTTGTCGTATTTTCTTTTATAATGAATATAGAATAGCGAATGGATGGTGTCCAAAATGAAATTAAGAATAGAAAAAGAAATAAACAAAGAAATGGGAAATGGGATGAAAACCCCCTCACAAAACTGTCTACTAAATATTCTAACACCCTTGTTAACAAATAGTAAAATGGGGGGGGGGGGG
>CAYNYX010000084.1:0-4534 GCA_964401535.1 uncultured Muribaculaceae bacterium
CAAATTCCTTATACTCCAATCCTCCAACACTAAGCATATATGCCATTTCAATATTTTTACATTCAACAAATACAAGATCATCTCTTTCCAATACAAGAATAGACAGTTCCACACGCAGCTTCTCTATTTCTGTCTTAACTCTATCATGTTCAGGAAAAGTAATGACTTTAGATTCCTTCTCGTCAGTGCGACTAAGCACCTTATCCAAATTAATAGAATACTTATTAAGTAAAGATATAAACGGATCCCAATTATTTAAATATCTATTTTCCTCTCTGAAAGCTGCTATACCCGATTGATAATACTTTACACTTAAACTCAAATAATCCTTATCAAAATCTCTCTTATCAACTGTAACAAAATCCAGTTCATTGAAAGCAGATAAGAGCTTGTTTCCTTCTTCTATACAAAAGAGATTCCTATTAACCACTTCTATATCAAGATAAAAATATGTTGTTTCAACAAGTAAAGCTAACTCAGTGAACATAAAGCGGTGAGAAGCTCTAATGTCATTATTTATTACCTCTATCTCCATTAATTGATTATCAACTGGATCAGACAATTGGTTCCTCCATTTAATTATGTTTTACATATTCTTGTCTGCTGGTATGGGTGCAGTATATAACTCTTAATATTAAATTTGGAATTCTCTAGAATTTAACTATACCTACTACTCATTTATAGTTTTCTTTACCATTGATAAAAGTTTTTTTTCGTTATCAAGAGCACTCTTAACTAATGACTTCGTAGCATTTCTTATACTTGTCTCGTAATCATCTTGTGATAATTTTACAGCTTTATAAAATATTCTCTTGTAACGATATTTATCAACTTTCTTATTTGATGCTTCTATCAGTAAATTGGTTTTATTTATTAATTCATCTGTTAGATTCCATCCGCCAAGTTCTAAATGAATACTTAACCTGTCTTCAGACTTATAAAACCAGTAGTAATAAACCCAATCTGTTCCCCATGAACTATCCATTGTTTCTAATGATGGTAGATACTCATCCATTAATACTGTAAAGAATCGCAATTTATTCACATCTTTATAAATAATATATTGATTATCATGAAGTTCTCTGAGAGTTTCACAAATAATTTGGTGTTCTGCAGAATTGTCAACATTAACATTATCATAAATTAACTTTAGAGCTGTTCTATGCTTGTTATAAATTTCATTACAAATTTTAACTAACTTTTCGTCTTTCTCTTTCATGATATTTCTCCTCACTATATCTATATAATTTTGAATTACTATTAAAACCTCTTCGCGAAGTTTCTTCCCTTTAAATGAGCCCTCTAAGGAATCGATTATTTCCTCATATGAAAACGCAATCCAATTAGCTGGATCACTTGATTCTCTGCCATATGGCGTAAGAAAAACATAAATAATCTGATTATAGTCTTTATATTCCTTTTTGCTTTTCTCTAAATAATCACTTAATTGATGGGTAGATTCTGATGACCATATCTTGTTCTCAATGACAATCGCTGTCTTTTCTTCATGGGAGGCTAAAACAATATCCATATGCTTTGATTCCCTATAAATTTGATATGAATAGAAATCCTGTAGCAGCAAATTAAACACATCATATTTATTCTGGTTGCACATACTTACAACCTTAGTAATGAAAGATTTAATAAAGGCATCTCCCAAACCGTGGTTTTCATTCGGATCAAATAGCCATGCTAAAATATTACTATGCCGGATTTCCATATTAGTAATTCGCAATACATCAAACAAATTAAAATCATCAGTCCAATTATCTAGTTGATCCAGACAGTCTATATCTATTAGAAAATCTTTTAATGCTTGTTCTTCATCATTATTCATCTATACTCTCCTACTTTGTTTCTTATCTATATAATAATCTTTCATCTTTTTGTATCTGTTAAAACGGAGATAGCAAATATTTTATCTTTTTAATCATTATTACATGTGAGAGTAAAACTTTTAAACTTGATATTTAACTATTTCTCAGTAACATTAAACGATAAAGAGCATAATGAAATAGCATCAGTTACCATATAATTTTTGCATACTGCTTATCTAGTTCGTTAAGAAGCTCCCACATTAAAGTTACCTCTTTTTTAGTATTGTAGTAATCTTCTAAGTTCTCAAATCCTGTATTAGCAAATTCTTGAGCCATTGTGTATACGGCTTCCTTATTAGTTATACTATCTAGGTTATCATCACTAATATTATTAATATATAGAGCGTACATTAACGCTTTAGTCTTCATGTCAATAGACTTATCTAGTACTAAGCCCCCAGGATAAACGTTTTCCAACTTAGTTCTAGTTGTGTCTGATCCAATAGCCATAGCAAAAGCAAATAACTCTGACCTAGTAGTAACATTATCGTTTAAACAGAAAAACTTGCTATTATCAATCTTATCAATAAGGCTTTTAGCCTTTTTCGTATAATTTATTCTATCTGGTCCTTTTATTGTTTTCTCCATTTGAATCTCTCCCTCTAAATTATATCTGTTATTTCACTGTTTGCATTCATTTCAAGTTTTACCGATGTTGATGCAATTGGGCTAAATATTGTTCTAATGTTTTCAGAATACTCATCAGGCGTGAAAGCCATTATTAGTTGCTTTGTTTTACTGACTTCCTTTAAAACTTCAGCAAAATTAATCCTATTTTGTCCTGTGACTCGTGATACAGGTGTATCAATGAATAATATAGAGTTAAATCCAGATACCTCATGGAGTGCTAAAGTAAAAGATAATGCTAAAAGCGACCTTTCTGCTGCACTACATGATCCTACACATGAATATGAGTCTCTGTGAATTAAATCAAGTTGGTATTTGTCATCTAACTTTATATGATCATAAATTCCTTTTTTCCATATTAATTCTTTAAAATAATCCATCGTTCTATCTTGCATTTTAAGACGAACTTCAGTCATCATTTCTATTTCAATATCAGTAATTATTCCTACAGCCATTTGAGTGAATTTTATTTGTTTGTTAATATATGCGCATTCAATTTCTTTTTGCAATTCTTTACTCAAATTGTCTTCACATTCTTTTTTTACATCATTAAATTTCTTTAATTGCATTATTGCGATTGTTTTCTTTTCCTTATTATCTTCTAGAAGCACATAATGTTCTTTTCTTTCATTGTGCAGTAATATAATTGCAGCTCTGTCGCTATATTTTTGAATGTCATCATCAATCTGTTGTAGTTCCTTCTCACACTTTTTCAAAATACTTTCTTTCTTATTAAATTCACTCAGTAACTGTGTTTTCTTTTCTGAATAATTAACTGCATCTTTTATAACTCTTTCCAACTCACTTCGTATCATCATTAAAATATTAGATGTCTCGCTTGACACTTGAATTCTGTCAAGTAAATTTTTAATATACATCTTTGAGTGCTTTGAAATTTCTTGGTCACAAACAAAACAGCGATTATTACCTTCAAGTATTTTTTGCAAAATCTCTTTATTAATATCTGGAGGTAATGCATTCTGAGATTCCTTTTCTTTGATTAAATCTAAGGTTTTTTTTGCACTCTGGTACAGTGATAATGCAATTTTGGATTCTTTAATAAAATTAAAAAGATCTTTCTTCACTTCCTCTATATCTTTTTCATATTGATCCTTCTGCACATTTAATTCGCTAAACTTCTTTTCAAGTTCTGGTAAATTTTCTTGACCACTTAGTATTTCAGAATTCTTTTGGATTATATTCTCTGATATTTCTATTTGTTTATTAAGTTCATTTATGTTTCCATTAATATCATCGATGCTTTTGTTTATTTCATCAAGTTCATTGTTTATTGATTGAATATCAGGATTTCTTTTACCGGCTTCTTTTTGTTTTTGTTGAATAATTTTTTCCAAGCGCTCTTTAGTCCTTGTTACAATATCAACCTGTGAAATAGCATGAATAGATTCTTTTATCTTTGAACTTTTATCACTAATGAAGTAGCTATCAAGTTGTTCGCCATCAAAATAAAAATACTGTCTTATTTTTTTGGGCATATATTTTTCAACTATATTTTCAGCTTCTTCCCCTTCAAAAAAATCTGCATCTCCTGTTGAGTTAATGCTAACTAATAGTTCGCTTTGCGATTCAAAGTCGGTATCTACTTTTACATGCATTTTACGTTCAAATGTTATTAAATCATTATCATCTTCGGCATAAATCCTAACAGAAATTAACTCAATATCTTTACCTTCTCGTTTTGCATCATTTTTAGCGTTAAGATTTAATCTTGGTAAACTTTTTGACTCATCTCCTAAATGAGGTTCTTCGTTGTATAAACACCATGTAATAGCATTTAAAATATTAGTTTTTCCCACGCCATTATCTGCTATAATCAAATGCATATCATGATCAGATTTTTTAGGAAAACCAAATTTTAAAGATCTATACTGTCTAAAATTTTTAATCTCTATACCTTTAAATCTCATTCTGTTTTCTCCTCATCACAATATTTCTCTAATAATTCTTTATACTTTTTATCATACCATCCATTTTTTGGTGAACTTTCAAAAATAATAATATCTTCTAAG
>CAYNYX010000084.1:4544-4779 GCA_964401535.1 uncultured Muribaculaceae bacterium
TTTTGTTAATATTGTTTTGTTAATTGCCATAATCTTTTAACCCCCATAATTTTGCATCAATCAATACTCTAACCTCAGCATTATTTATAGCATTTTTAGCCATATCATATGCTCTGATAAGTTCTTTTTCAAATATTTGTTTTTCAAATGTTCTCATCTCTTGACTTTGATATTTGTCAATATCTGGCTCAACAATGAAATCATATATAACTGCATTTTTTTTATTTTTCGATTG
>CAYNYX010000085.1:0-4771 GCA_964401535.1 uncultured Muribaculaceae bacterium
TTTCTTCATCAATTTGCTTTTTTATTTCCGGCTCAAGTTTTGATAAATCAAATATTTCATAAAATCTTTCTTTAGTTTTTAAATCAGTTGCAACATCAGCAAAAAATCCTAATAAAAATGAAGACACAATTCCATAGATTTCTTTACTAACAATAATTTGTATTGGCTTCTTCTCTCCTCTTTTCACTTGCTCGATTAATTCCTTTAAATTTTCTTGTTTCATAGCATTCGTTCCGTTTTCACGTCCAATTATAAATTTTGAATCTTTTTTCATATATTTTGCTAAATCTATTTTATCATGCATATGGTAATTCCTCCTTTAAACTAAAATCTAAATATATCATTGTACCTGGTATTTCTTTTTCAGTACATATTATAGCATCTTTGTCAATTTTTTCAAATAATGAATTACTACTATTCAAACATATTGATTTTATATTAACCCCTAATTCATTATTGTTTGATATAGGATATTTATTCAAAAATTTAATACAAGTTTTACCAGAATATAATATCATATTACTACCATTTGGTTTTTCATTATTAGAAATTCTCTCTAGCGTTTCTAGCAATCTTATCATCCCACTTCCTCTTTTTATTTTATTATCGTCGTTTAATATTTTTGAACTAAATCCTTCTTGAAGTAACATGTAAGTACATACCTGATCTTCAGAATAATAATTTCCTGAAATAAAGTTTTTTTGCTTATTCAATATTTTTTTTGATAGGGATTCAAATCTATTATATTGTTTTGGAATTCTTATTTTATTATCTTCGCTTAAAAAACCATTAAAATTTTCATAAAATGTAGAACCATAGTTCATAATAACCAATTCAACTCTACTTTTATTATATTCATCTTTTGAAACTAAGTTTCCAACTATGTACCATGGATTATTATTTCCAGCATGTTCTTTTATATTATCAAGTATTTCTCCAATAATTTGCCCTAAATCAGCTTTATAATTATGAATGTTTTTTAAATCAGCAAATATCATTTCAATTATTTTTGTAACTACCAATTCTGAATCTTTTGTAGTGTTTTTATTAAAATCGACAAACTTAACATTTTTTGAGTTTGCAAATTTTTCTCTTAATTCATAAACTGGTTTTTTATCTTTCGTATGAAATAATTCGTCATTTACAAAGCTAGTAGTCAAAAAATTCATATATGCTTTTTCATTTTTTATTAACGGAAAATCGACTTTAAAATCGGTTTTAAATGATTTTGCAATGTATTTTAATTTATCCATAACAGAATCAAGTAGACACGAAGCATCTAAATCATACTTTTCACATTTTCTCATATCTAAATAAATTAGTTTTGTTCTTTTTAAAATCTTCTCATTACACAAGCTGGCAATTGAGACAATTGTCATTATACTTTCATAATAATTTTCTCTAAGAGAAAATATTTTAGGTATGTATTCTACTATAGTGTTAAATTTATCTTTTTTATAATTTGGTTTGTATTTTGGATTAATGAATTTTTCAAAAATCTTATTATACATATCAAATTTTTGATTTGCTTTTAATCGTTCTTTAGATTCACAGTTGATTTTTCTTATATATCTTCTCTTCAATTTATACAATTTTCTTAATCTTTGATGTTCAAGCCTATTTTTTATTTTCCAAAATTTTTTCAAACCCACTCACCCACTTTATTAATTATATCATGTACAAGCAAAATTTTCTATAATTTGACTTACATTCTAATGCTTTGTTCCTGAGTGGTTCCTGAACTCTTCAAGGAGACGTTGTTGATTGCTACAATTCCTTTATTTTACGGCACAAAAAAAGTGAGAGCATATCTCTATGCTCTCTTCAGGGGGTTTTGTAGAGCTTCTACAATTGCGTTATCATAGAAACTCTAGCGTGATACTATCACGCTATAATAATTATAAAATATATTATTTCAAATGTCAACGAATTTATTTAAACTTTAATCTAAATCCATTCCTACAACTATTTTTTCTTTTATTTTCTTATATTTTTCATCATTAAAATATTTTTCTAAAAACTCATTACTATCATCTTTAGCTTTAAGTAACATTTTAAAATCCTTTTTAACATTAGCCATAGAAAAATTCATATCACCACTTTGTTTATAACCAAATAACTCTCCACTACCTCTTAACTCAAAATCTTTTTCACTTATTTTAAAACCATCATTAGTAGAAGTTAATATTTTTAATCTTTCAGTATCTCTATTACTAACTAAAATACAATAACTTTGTAATTCATTTCTTCCTACTCTACCTCTTAATTGATGTAATGTTGATAAACCAAATCTAAAAGCATCAAATATAACCATAGTAGTAGCATTTCTAACATCTACTCCTACTTCTATAACAGTAGTACTAATTAATATTTGAATCTTGTTTTCTTTAAAATCATTCATAACTAAATCTTTAGTTTCATTATCCATCTTCCCATGTAAAACACCTATATTATATAATTTACCAAAAGCTTTTTTTAAATTCTCTTCTATATAACTTATATCTTTTAAATCTACCTTATCACTTTCTTCAATTAAAGGTGCTATTACATAAACTTGATGATTTAATTTTAACTCACTATACATCATATCTAAAACATCTTTTATTTCTCTATCATGTTTTAAAACAGTAATAATATCTTTTCTACCACTAGGCATTGTTTTAATACTAGAAATATTCATATCTCCATATATAGTTAAAGCATAAGTTCTAGGTATAGGAGTAGCACTCATATATAAAATATCAGGTGTTATACCTTTATTTTTTAAATTACCCCTTTGATTAACCCCAAAACGATGTTGTTCATCAGTAATAACTAAACCTAAATTATGATATTTAACATCTTCACTTATTAAAGCATGAGTACCAATTATAATATCAATACTACCACTTTCTAATTCACTAACTATTTTTTTATGTTCACTTTTCTTTAATTTACCAGTTAATAATCTAACATTTATATTATATTTATTAAATAACTTTAAAATATTTTCATAATGTTGAATTGCTAAAATCTCAGTTGGTACCATCAATGCACTTTGATATCCACTTAAATAATTAATAAACATTGAAATAACAGCTACTATAGTTTTACCAGAACCAACATCACCTTGTAATAATCTATTCATTCTATTATCAGACATTAAATCATCATATATATCTTTTATTGCTCCAATTTGATCTATAGTTAATTTAAAATCTAAATTATTATAAAAATCCTCTATTTTTTTAAAATCAACATTTCTTTTTAAACCAATTTTATTACTTTTATTTTGTTTTAAACAATTCATTTTTAACATAAAATAAAATAATTCTTCATATTTTATTCTATTTATACATTTATTTAATATATTTAAATCACTTGGTTTATGAACATTTAAAATACATTTATTTATATCATAAAAATCATATTTTTCTTTTAAATAATCAGGTAATGAATCTTCTTCATCTAATTCATTTAAAAAATTATTAATTAAAGAATTAATTTGTTTTCCTGTTAATCCATAAGTAGTATGATATATAGGTTCAATACTATCTTTTTCTATTAGACCAAATCTTATTTCACTAGCAGTAATTAAACAATGTTTTTTATCATATTTACCTATTACTGTTATTTTAGTTCCAATTGGTAATTTACTTTTTAAAAAACCTCTATTATATATAACAACATTTAAGATATTAAATCCAATATTTAATCTAAATGACATTTTATCCATTTTCTTTTTAAAATGAAATATGTTAGGAATATTTTCTACTATACCATCTATTATAATTTTATCATCTTGAATTAAATTATTAACATCACTTCTTTTAATTAAATCATATCTAAAAGGATAATAATGAACTAAATCATTACTATTATTTATCCCTATTTTACTTAATAATTTTGTTGTTCTAGGGCCAATTCCTTTAATAGTTTCTGGTTCTCTCATATTTCACCTTTTCTATATCAATTATAATAAACATTTGTTCGATTGTCAATATTAAATAAATTTTTATTAAAATTTTTTAGAATTAAAACTTGACAAATATATCATTTTAGTTTAATATATACATTGCCAATTCGAATTAGGCGAATTGGATGCTAGTATCACACTAGCCAACCCCTTTTTATTCTTTTATGTGGAAATAGTTTCTCAGGGGGACTATTTCCTTTTTGTTACAAAAAAGCTTAGATTTATTTTTCTAAGCTTTTATAATATTCATATCTATCAAGAGCTTTCTTTTTATTTTCATTTAATAAATTAGAAGCTTTTTCTTTATTAACTGCATTTAACATCTTATATCTTGTTTGAGTATTTAAGAAATCATCATATAATTCAAAATCTACATTTTTACTATCTAAATTAAATGAACTTTTAGGATTATTTCTAAATAATAAGTAATAACCTGATGATACAGCTAATTTAGTATAGTTAGCACTGTTTTCTAATCCCCCACTAATTCCATGAGAAATACAAGGACAATATGCGATTATAATGGATGGTCCATCATGTTCTACTGCTTCTTTTATTGCTTTCATTGCTTGATTTGGATTAGCTTGTAAAGCAATTTGTGCTACATAAACATTAGGATAATTAATAAAGATGCGAGCTAAGTCTTTTTTATCAGTTTCTTTACCAGTTGTTGCAAATTTACCTACTGCTCCCATTTCGGTTGCTTTAGATACTTGGCCACCAGTATTTGAATAACTTTGTGTATCTAAAACTAATACATTAACATTTTGATTACTTGATAATACATGATCTAAACCACCAAATCCAATATCATAA
>CAYNYX010000086.1:0-4742 GCA_964401535.1 uncultured Muribaculaceae bacterium
CCTTGTAAAAAAAGGGATTTTATTCTAATGGTCGAGAAGACAGGATTTGAACCTGCAACCCCTTGGTCCCAAACCAAGTGCACTACCAAGTTGTGCTATTTCCCGATAATGTCTTAAAAAATATAAATATTTCCTTAAGACATATATAATACTATCACACTTTTTCAATTTTGTGAATACTTTTTTACTATTTTTTATAATTTTTCAGTTTTTATCTTTTTCAGTATGTTTTTCTAAAATTTCTTTCGAATAATTTGTTATTTTACCATTTGGTAATATCAAAACTCTATCTATACCGATACTTTCTACAAACGATTCATTATGACTTACCATTATTATTGTTCCTTCATATTCTTTAAAATTTGAACCAATTATTTTTTGTGTTTCTGGATCTAAATGATTGGTTGGTTCATCTAATAATAATAAATTAGCTTTTTTTAACATTACTTTACAAAGAGCTATACGAGCTTTTTCACCAGGGGATAATATTGATATTTTTTTAAATACATCATCACCAAAGAATAAAAATCTACTTAATATATTTCTTATTTCTTTAGGACTATAATCTTTACTATCTACATTCTCTATTATATTTTTATTTAAATCTAATAATTCCAATTCTTGTGCATAATATGCAATATCAGTCTTATTACCATACCAAATACTACCATCATTTGGTTTTAGATAGCCTACTATTAACTTTAATAAAGTACTTTTACCAACACCATTTTTTCCCACAATTAAAATTCTTTCTTTATTATTAACTTCAAATGATAGATTGTGGTATAATGATTCATTATTTGGATAATTAAAGAAAATATTGTTAATTTTTAATGGTATTTTTGACCCTTCCCGATTTGGTTTTATATTTAATTTTACTTTACCATAATTTATATCCCTTGTAATTACTTCATCTAATTTTTTTTCTAGTTTCTTTTCTCTATCTTTACCCATTCTTTTTAAATTATGATTAGTTCTTGATGCCTTAGATGCTTTATCAATAAAACTTTTTAACTCTTTTATTTCTTTCTCTTGTTTTTCTATTAGTCTTTCTTTTACTTCTTTTTCTATTTCTTTTTTCTTTAAATATATTGAATAATTACCATTATAAACATTTATTGCTTTATTTGCTTTATCCATATACATTATTTTGTTAACAATTTTATTTAAAAATTCTACATCATGAGATATTATTAAAACCATTCCTTTATACTTTTTCAAATATTCTGTAATAAAATCTCTTGTGTCTTTATCCAAATGATTTGTTGGTTCATCTAATAATAGAATATCTGGTTTTGAATAAAGTAAATGAAGAAACGCTATTTTAGATTTCTGTCCACCACTTAAATTAATTAATTTCATATCTAATAAATTAGGATTTATTTTCATGTTATCTATTAATGATAGTAATATATTTTCATAATTATAAACATCATAATATTCCAATAATGATTGTACTTTATCTATTTTTTTTAAATACTTATTTTGCTCTTTTTTATCTGCTACTGCTACATTATTATATAATTCTACTAATTCTTGTTCTAATTTTTTTATAGGACGTGCTGATAATAGATAATCAAATACGGTTACATTTTTATCTTCTAACACTACTTCTTGAGGTAAATATCCAATTCTTTTATTTGATATTAGCACTTTACCACTATCTAGTTGTTGTTCTCCTAAAATTATTTTAAATAAAGTTGTCTTACCAGCTCCATTTACTCCTACAATTCCTACTTTATCTAATTCTCCTAAAGTAAAACTACAATTATCATAGATTTGTTCTAGATTAAATGCTAAATTCATATTTTGACCAATCATATTATCACCACCTTTTGAAATGAATTTGTCTTTAAAATTATATCACAAATTAACAAAAACAAATCATTTAAATGATTTGTAAAATTGTTTTTCATGTTTTTTTATTACTAATGATAAGTCTTTTTCATCATTTAATGGCATCCATGTCGTAATATCATAAACAGGTTTTTCATAATTAAATTCTTTTAATATTTTTCTTAGCTCTTCTAAAAAACTCTTAATATTACTATAATTCATTGCAGATTCTGAAAAAATCATATGATTTATTGGTAAAGAAAAAGCAACCAAACTATTTAAACTGATTTCATTTTTTACTTGGACTTCATCAGGCATATCAGAAAATCTATGACGATTATCGTTACCTAATCTATTCATTTCAACCATCCCATTATAATCTAATATAGAAGGTGGTAAAATTATTGGTTTTACAGTTTTTAATTTTTCTTTTGACAATACTAATGATATAGATTTCTTACAAAAACATGAATAACTATTATATCCTTTATATGAATTGTTATTATGATATGTCCTTTTTCTTAACAAATAATTACATAGCGAAATATAATTAATTCCATTATATCCACCAGTAGATTTATTAATATCTCCTCTTTTCTTTCTCGATAAAATATATTTAGATTCTAATATTTTTTCTAAAATAACAAGTGATCTTTCACTATCAAAATAATCATAATTGGTATAAATACCATGTAAATATATTTTTTTTAAATCAAAATTTCTCTGCACATTTATTCCCCTTTTTTTAGGTTATATTATACATTTTTATATATATTTGTCAACATACATATTTAATATCAATATCTATATAAATAAATTTCATACAAGTAAAAACTTGAAACACATTATGTTTCAAGTTATCATCCATCTAGTACCTTTGTATTTTCTTATTTGAACTGTTAATAAGAGACATTTCTCGTTAGAGAGTAACATACTACCTGTTTTTTCCTATTAGTCAAGTACTGAAGTTTTTCTGGAAATTTTCCGGTTTTTATTAGACAGTACTTTCTGGTCTTTTTTTAGAATTTTTTTCACTAAAAATATATTAATTATTCCTTTTTGATTCTCTAATTTTTTTTAGTTCAATAGCCCTAGACAAATTATTTTCTACTGCAATATCTAGATAATAATCAGCTAGTTCATGATTAATATCTGTTCCTTTTCCATTATAATAGAAGTTTGCTCCCAAATCATAAATTGCTGCTATATGACCTTTATCAGCACATTTTTTAATAATTTCAAATGCTTTTGTATAATCTTGTTTAATATCACCAAATCCAAAATAGTAATATGCCCCTATTACAAACTCAGCATACATCTTTTCTATGCTAGAAATTATAGGATTATTTACTAATTCAATAATTTTAGGATATGCTTCACTTAATTTTTTTTTTGCATAATTCATATCTTTTTTTAATATTTCTCCTAAACCAAACTCATATGATATTCCCAAAGAATATATACATAATGGATATCCAATTTCAAATCCTTTTTGATAAAAATGTAATGCTTTTGCATAATCTTGTTTAACCCCATTTTCTTCCAAGTCGTAACTTCTTCCTAATAAATAAT
Source organism: uncultured Muribaculaceae bacterium (assembly GCA_964401535.1). Lineage (GTDB taxonomy): Bacteria > Bacillota_I > Bacilli_A > RF39 > UBA660 > CAYNYX01. The sequence goes on from CAYNYX010000086.1 coordinate 3,409, forward strand.
ATGCAAATCCTGTTTCAATATTTTCTATTTCTTTTAAATTAAATTTAATAACTTTCATATTTTTCCTCACTTTGAAATACATATAACAGCAATATTATATCATAAATCACTAAAAAACGAACTACCTAAGCAGTTCGAGTTAAAATCTTAATGGTGCATTTGTGTTCTCTTATCTGAACTGTTGATAAGACATTTTTCTCGTTAGTCAACAACATACTACCCGGTTTTTTTCTGTTAGTCAAGTACTGGAATTTTTCCGGAAATTTTCCGGTTTTTTTCAGGGGCATATTCCTAGCATTTATAAGACTTTAAAGCATTTTTTAATTTTAAAATGACAGTTTTCGTGAAAAAAGTTAGTACTTTTTTTCGTACTTGCCGGTAGTACTTTACTGGCTTTTTTTCGGTTTTTTTCAGGCAGTACTTTTATGTATATTTTCCGGAATTAATTTTAACTAAAGAGTTTTATTGTTTTGCCTACTTCTTAACAAAACTCCCTCATAGTTTATTATATCCAATGGGAAACTATTTTCCTCACAAATTGAACTTATTACATCTAATAACCTAGAATAATTAACATTGATTTTTTCATCTTCGATTGGTACAATAATTGCTGAAATATAATCAGAATCCACCTTTTCTTCAACTTGAACTTCTCCTAATGCAAGTCCTTTTGTTTTTTCTCTAGGCAAGATTTCCATATCTTTTGATACAGCAAAAGCAATATTATCATAATCAAAACATGTAAATATAGCATGATCCTTTTTCTCTATTGCATTTTTAATAAACCTATTATTAGGATCAGATAATGATACCCTATCTTTGTGAATATCATCGGAGTAATACATATATTTTTTTCCATCTGGAATATTTAATTCAAATGTAGTATTATCGTAATCAAACGAAATTCTGTTTTTTTCTAAATAATCTCTTGAAGCAATAAATCTTGATTGTAAAATTTTACGTAGCCTATCATAAGTCTTTATATTATTTATATTACCAATTTGATGAATATAGTATTCTTGCATTTTTACACCTCTTATATGTATTATATCATAAATAATGATTATTGTATTAGGCACTAAATTGACTTTATCTTTTTTTACTGAAAATTTTTTCGGCATTATCATTTGTTAATACTTTCCGGAATTTCTATTGCTTATTTTTGCATAAAAAAACTCGAGAAAGCCTTTATAATACTCACAAAAGCAGTTCGAGTTAATATCTAATGGTGCACCCTAAGGGAGTCGAACCCCTAACCTTTAGATCCGTAGTCTAACGCTCTATCCAATTGAGCTACGGGCGCGTGTCCGCCAAGATGGCGGCTCATATAATAT
>CAYNYX010000087.1:0-4623 GCA_964401535.1 uncultured Muribaculaceae bacterium
TTAATCAACTTCGCAACGGTTCAACGCTTCGATTTCAAACACGCGGCACGTTATGGTAATTCCGTTGCCTCCTTTCTCATTAAATTACGTATCCACTTTGCACCAAAAACAAATCCGGTTTGTCGTCCAATTGGCCAAGATTTTTTCTCACCAATTTCATTCGCTTCCTTAACTATTTCTTCGTCAGTTGGCAAAGGTTTCTCTAACTCCTTTACCACCGTGTCAATGGCTTCACAAAGTTTATAATCATCGACAAAATCACCTTTGCGGTAATCTTTCAGCGTTTCAATCGCTTCCTTAATATCCATAATTTTATTTCTCCTATTTTCCTGTTATTTGAATGTTAATTATCGTTCGCTTGATGGTATCAGCTTTTCGGAATAGTCCGCCTACATTATCCACAATCTTTTTAACCTCATACTCAACTTCACAATCAGTCGAATCAACGATTAGCCTGATGGCTTCAATGATTTTCTCGTCCATATTTTTTAATTTAAGGATTAGTTACTGATTCAATTTGCATTATCCGCCGGCGCTTCATGATCTCTCGGTACAACTTCCCCAGGATCTCCGTTATGTAGTCATAGCGGACCTCGTTCACAGGATCTGTTTTTTTGAGTTCAACTTCATACTTAATCATTATTACTTCCAGCTCAGAAATGTCCATTAATTGTAAATTATACCTGAACCCAAAGTCCCATACCGTCACTTCACCTATTGTTATACTATTCATCAATTTTTGAAAAAAAACGTTTTTTTTTACCCACCCATTTATTTCGGTTCTACAGGTCTGAGGTTCTGAGGTTCTGAGGTTCTGATATTCCACCCTCTTCATCATTGATATATATAATTAATAATCATATATATATATACTTTCTCAGAACCTCAGAACCTCAGAACCGTTTTTCGCTTACGGAAATAATTTTTATTTTTTTCAAAAAAAACATCAAAAAATCTCATTTTTCGAATTTTCGAACGTTCGACTTCCATTTTCTAAATCGTATCTGTTTTGGTTGTCAGTGTCAAAAGGAGAAGCGTTTTCAAACTCAGGCAGTAGTTGTTTTTTGACCAATAGATCAAAATCAAACATGTGACAGCTTGTTCGCTTTCCGGACCCTTCCTTGAAGTAGTGGCTTGCCTTTAGCCCGATGTAGCTCCAGTGGTTATGCGAGTAGTCCATGATGGTCTGGATGCCGAGTCCCGGGATGCCGAAAACCCTGCGGTGCTGCTCCATGTATTTTCCATAAACCCGGTCGAAATCCATATACAGAACCCTTTTCCTCTCCTTGAAAATAGTATTCTCCAGCTCCTTTTCTCCCCCTACCTTCTTCAGTAACATTTCTGAATCCTTCAACTGAATGTCAAAGTCAGTCCCTGTTATCTGCTTCTCCTGGATAAGTGTGGAAACTATCCGCCAGAAGGTAGCCAGCGAGTCGCTCGATGATATCTTCTCACTCTGCTCAATGGCGTCGTTCAAACACTGATCCCTGAACAAGTCAGCATTTATGCCAAGATTCACCCTGGTTTCTTTCTGGAAGATCCACACTATGGAGGCAAGGATGGTGTAGTTCCGCAGGATCCTGTCCTGAACCATGATACCCCGCTCCGGAAGCTTCTCTTTGTAATCTTCAAAAAGGTCGGAGAATATCCTGGCGAACTTTGCCTCTACAACGGGGCGCTCGTTGATCAGGGTAGTGACTACCTGGCTAAGGCCATCCTCCTCCATCCGGCGAAGCTTATCAAACTCCTTCGTTTCCGCGGTTGAGTACCCATTCTTAGGCTTCACGAAGAACCGAACCACCGACCGGTTGTATAATGAATTGTCGTCACGCTGGGGGAGATACTGACCCGATATCACCGCGGCTGAATTGATTTTGTCGCTCTCCGTGCGGCTGTCACGGCTCATTTTTCCCTTCTCCCTTCCGGCTCCATCATATGCTGACTTAAGTGCCTGAAACCGGCTCTCAGATATGGCATCAGTGTACTCATCATACCAGATCACTACGTCTCGGTACCTGGCCAGGTATCGGAAGAACGCCACATCAGTTCCTGAGTTAAGGTTAAACGGAGGGCTACCCTTCTGAAATACGGCGCTAAGGCTCCATCCAAGCTGGCTTTTCCCTGATCCGGTTTCTCCATGTAAGAACATGTGAGGGAAGATCTTATAGATGTTATATATAACCGATCTAAATAAGGCTGCTGCAAGATAGGCCACACCATAGGCCCCATTCTGCTGATAGGAGAATACCCGCTGCACCTGCTCAGACCATTGCCTTACGGTAAACCCGGAGTGACGGTAGATAAACCTCCGGTCGTTCTCATATACGTCGTCATCGCTTCGGAGCTGGCTGTATACCTGGCTGAATGCCGGAGAGAAATAGAAGGATCCTTTATGCTCTATGATCCCCATATCGTTTACCGGCTGCCACTGCCCGTTATAAGCCCCGTCGGCAAATGCGTAAAACCCTTCATTCTGCCAGCCGAAGGTTTTAATTTCAAAGCATTTTGGGAATTTCTCCCCGATGTACCGCAGCAGTTTTTTAAAGTGGTTATTATTCACAAAGATCAGGAAGTTACCCTCAGAGTAAAGAAACTTCTGGAAGCTTTCAACACTGACCATAGCATCGCTTGGGATATCACAGAGCATCTTATAACCGTACTCGTTGGTTATCCTGATGAGCCGGCGGTTGTTGGTGGGGCTGTAGATATGAAACAGCGGTTCTATGACAAAGTTTGTACCCTCAGTAAAGCCGTTGGTATTGGCAAAATAATACTTGTCGTCCTGGGTATAGAAACCGTATTTCTCAAGGGTGGTGGTGTCGGCATCATCATCGGGGGCGTTGTTGTGGTCTATCTCTTCCGCTTCCCCATTGCACTGTGCTTTAAACTCTTCCTTCCAGGCTTTGACGGGCTTATGCTTCCTTGATAATGCCTTGATGTAGTATTCCCGCTGGTGACTCTTAGGGTATTCCATTACCATGCCTATGATGGCCCGGTAAACTCCTTCCTTGATGTCAGGATCATCATCAGCAGTTTTCATTAACCGGTCGGCTTCATCCAGGATAAAGTCCCTGCCGGTCTCTGTTTTATATTCGCGCCACTTTTTCAGATTAGGCGATTTATCATCGTCATTCCTGTTGGCATATGGATCAATAGTCAGGCTTGAAAGTTCCATTAATTGTTCATGTAATAATTATACAGCCACTTTTTCATTATTTCATCAGAGAGCTCCTCGCGGTCATCGGCCATGTCAAAGAATCTCTCCAGGTGGGGATAGGTTTCCTTCATAAAAAGAAGCTGCTTCTTCATTCGCTCTTTGCTGTCATTGTCATTAACATGGATATCAAGCAAACGCTTGTAGTACATTATATTGAAGATATCAGTTTCAATCCTGATACTGTAGCTCCGGTGGTATGACTTAAGCATCTGGAAAGCGGTATCATCATGGATAAATGACTTGTCTTTTGAGATGTATACCAGTTCCTTATCCAGAAATTCAGAACCCATTTCAACGGCTTCCTCGATGGCCTTCACCGTATACCCGGAGCAGCGAAGCAATGATTTCAATGACGATATTGTATTGGAAAGTCGCAGGATGGCGGAATCATGGTCAATGTCGCGCAACTCCATGGCGTCGTATTCCTGGGAAACAGCTACCAGACATTTTTGAGCCTTCTCCATGTTTTTCCCGGTGAGTTTCCCCGATCTTCCCAGCCACGTTATCACTTCGTCAAGCTCTTTGAGTGCTTTCATTTTTTTGAGGTTCTTGGTTTTTCAATTCCTGATACCTGGATAAGGTCATTCCCGCAATCTTCACAGGAGACAATTTCGGCTTTTACCTCCTTGGTAGTGCGCTGATCAGCGAAGTCCTCTTCCCAAACTGATCCGCATGCAAGACATTGTACTTTAAAATGCCGGTAGATTTTCATGAGAATTTCATTTTTTTCAATTGGCGAATCTTGGCATCGAGCATTTTGATATTTAAAGTAGTTTCCATGTGTTCAGTTATTTTCGGTTAAGTTCCCGGGTAAGTTTCTTACTCGACTGGCACCGACGTTTTGCCATTTCAACGGCCCGAGTATTGCGCACAACCTTTCCGTTAAGTCGGGTATAGTAAGGTTTGTCATTCGCAGCCCGGCGAAGAGCCTGCCGGCTCTGTTTGTGCACCAGTTTGTGCTTTGTCTGCCTGTAGAAAGGTCCGGCATCAACCTTTGACCATATTCCTAAGCTTAGTAAAATGGTCAGGATAATCAGTAGTTTTTTCATTTTGGATAGTTATTGTGGAAAATAGGGGGAAGTGCTCTCGCTCCCGCGCTCATGCTTCCCCCATCCTTACAAACCCTGCGGGGAGGGCAGGACTCGAACCTGCATAAGGGGTACTATTCTTCGCCCTTATTCTTCATCTTCGTTGGTGCTTTTAATGATGTCGCGTATCCGTCATGTCGGTTTCCCTACCTGTCCGATGTATCAGCGTCTGCCAATTCCGCCACCTCCCCGTTTCCCCGGAGTAGGAAACTCCGGGGGCTCTCATAGAAAGTAATCTTCGAAAGAACGCCGGCTGCCCGCCGTGGGTGAAAAAGGAAGCCGCAGGATTTAAAAACAAGGCTAAACCGAAAATACAGA
>CAYNYX010000088.1:0-4601 GCA_964401535.1 uncultured Muribaculaceae bacterium
ATATCCTACAATACTTCCTTGATCTTCTAATCTTTTATATTCTTTAGTATTAGGAGTAATAGTAATACTTTCTAGATCTAATAATACTAAATTATTAATTGCTGTTTCTAAATTAATTATTAATGTATTAATATTTTCAATTGTTGTTTCATCTGTTACTGTTATTACTCCATCAACAACTAAAGCATTAATTGCATCATAAGCTGTTTTATATCCTGCATAACTTGCACTTGTATAATCTAATTCATTATAACTTAGACTATTAAATAATACTTGTAAATTTTCTAAAGCTATATCTTTACCATTTGCTACTACTGTATAAGTAAATGTAGCACTTTCAGTATTCTTTGTTCCATATAAATTTGTATATGAATATGTCATTGTTTTAGGTTCTGTTGCTACTACACTTGAATCAAATGTATCTAATGTTGTTACAACAACTTCACCATTTTTTGTTGTATCATTATATTTTGCATATCCTACAATACTTCCTTGATCTTCTAATCTTTTATATTCTTTAGTATTAGGATCTATAGTAATACTTTCTAGATTTAATAATACTAGATTACTAATAGCTGTTTCTAAATTAGTTCTTAATGTATCAATATTTTCTTTTGTTGTTTCATCTGTTACTGTTATTATTCCATCAACAACTAAAGCATTAATTGCATCATAAGCTGTTTTATATACTGCATAACTTGCACTTGTATAATCTAATTCATTATAATTTGATCCATTAAATAATACTTGTAAATTATTTAAGGCAACATCCTTATCATTTGCTATTACTGTATATGTAAATATAGTACTTACAGTATTTTCAGTTCCATATAAATTTGTATATGAATATGTCATTGTTTTAGCATCAGTAGTTACTACACTTGAATCAAATGTATCTTCAGTTGTTACAATAACATTACCATTTCTTGTTGCATCATTATATATAGCATACCCTACTATATCTCCTTGTACTTCTAATCTTTTATACTCTTTAGTGTTAGGGTCTATAGTAATGCTTTCTAGATTTAATAATACTAAATTACGAATTGCTGTTTCTAAATCTTCATTTATTTCTATTATTTGAGCTGTTGTCAAACCCTCAACAGAAATAGCTCCACCAGTTGTTACTCTACTAACTAAAGTTCTATATGGAGCATAACTAGCAGATGTATAATCTTCTGCTTCATATCCCAATAATCCCCTTAATCTAGTAATAGCTGCTTCTCTTTCTTGTGCACTTAATTCTTCATCCGTTGGTACTTCATCAATTTTTCCTTTAGCATCTTCTAAAGCTTTATCTATTTCTTCTTTAGTTGTTGCATTATTTATATTAGCAACACCTTCTTCAATTAATGAATTAATCTCATTTTGTTCATTTTCTCTATAATCTTCTAAATTAACATAATTTCTTAATTCATTGATTGCATTTGTTTTTTCATCATTTAAAGATGAATCAACAACTGGTGGATTATTACCTCCACCTTCTTCATTAGCTTGGCTAGGACTAGCGAATGTGTAAACTAACAAACCTGCAAATATAAATACTGCTACTCCTACAATAATTCTTCTTTTTGTTATCATATAACCACCCTTCCATATAAAAAAGTTGCATAAAATTAATATGCAACTGACAACCATAGTTTATTAAACCTTAGGCTCTAAAGCTTTGCGCCATATAGTTTCCTATATTTTGCTAAAAATTCGTAAACACTTATATAATATCATATTTTAAATATTTTTCAATATTTTTTAACTATTTTACTAGTTTTATCCCAGAAATTGGCCAAATTCTAATAGAAATCTTACCTCTAATCGTAGATTTACTAATTAACCCTATTTCTCTACTATCCATAGAGTTTTCCCTATTATCCCCTAATACTAAATACATATTATCAGGAATAACTGAATAATTACCAATTAAATCTTCTAATTTAAAATCATTTGTCTTAGTTTCTTTATTAGTTAAATATGGTTCTTCATACTTAACACCATTTATATATAAATAATTGTCTTTATATTCTATGTGTTCACCAGGAAGTCCAATTACTCTTTTAATTAAATTATTTGATTTATATTCAAATGATATAACATCACATCTTCTAACACTAGAAATTTTATATAATATTTTATTTAAAACCATTACATTTCCGTTTTCTAATGTATTTTGCATTGAAGGTCCTACTACTTGTTCGAAGGACACAATGTATATATTTACTAATAATACTACTGCTATTATTACTATATAAACAAATGCATCTCTAAAAAACTCCTTAATATCCCTAAAATCCATATTTCACCTCTAAAATAATTTTTTTTCTTTTACGTTATCTTTAAATCGATATAATTTAGCAGGTCTACCAGTTGTTCCTTCATTATATTCACCAGTCTCTTCAATTAGGTCAGAGCCAATGAATTTTTTTCTAAAATTTCTTCTATCTATTTTTACATTTAATAATTGTTCATATATATTTTGTAATTCAGGTAAAGTAAAATCACTTGGAAATAGAATTTTTAAAATATTACTACTTATTATTTTACTTTTTAAATTATTTAATGTCTTTGATATAATTTTATCATGATCAAAAGCTAATTTAGGTAATTCATCTATTTTAAACCATTCTTTTTCTATATTATTTTCTTCCATTTTAAGTTCTATTGAAACTGTATCAACTAGTCCCATATAACTTATAGAAATGATTCTATCATCACTATTTCTATCTAAATTACCAAATGTATAACATTGTTCTAACCATAAATTAGATAATCCCACTTTTTCAATTACCACATTAGTTATATTGTTTTCTATAGATTCATCTTTTTTTACTTTATCATTAGGTAATACCCAATAATTTTTATATGGTTCATTTGTTTTTTTTAATAATAAAATTTTTAAATCTCCCTTATCAATTGTAAATATACTAATCAGGGTTTCGACGCTCATAATTATCCTCTTTCTTTTGTGTTTTTATCACGCCTATACATTATACTAAGAATAATTTATTTTGTCAAATTGTTAGTTTAATGTTATTTTAAAAAGCAAATTTAATTTGCTTTTCAATTATATTTTATTTTATATTTTTAGCATATTCAGTATCTGCAACTTCATATTTTCTCTTACTTGCTATTATACCTAAAAGTTTAGTTGAACCCCAACCTATGATTGCTAATATTAAAAAATATAATACACCATATATTGTAAATGTAGGAGTGGTTTTTGTTAATAGACCAATAATTGAAGCGCCAGCACTCATTGATGTAACAATAGTTAAACTATTAACAGATTTATTTGTAACATCTTGTTTTAAACCATCAAATAGTTTTTGTGCAGAAGACACATAACTTTTAGTCATATCCCATAAATACTTAATATAATCTAAAGTATCTCTTAATGTTTCATATCTATATCCTGATATATGTAAGAATTCTTCTAATTCTTTATCACTTTTAGCTATTTTTTCACGTGTTGATACATAAGTACCCATTTGTTTAATTCTTCCATCAATTAAATTTATAGTTTTTGAATATCCTTCTAATTCAGTTGTAAATTTAACAATATCAGAACCTTTTACTTTTACATTTTCTTTTACTGTATCTATTTTTTCCCAAATAATTCTATGTAAATTTAAATATCTGTGCAATTGTCCTTTAAATTCTCTAATAAATATTTGTTCTTCAATATATCTTTCTATATTATCATTTGATTGTTTTTTATTATTAATAAAATAATATTTATCTCCTCTTAAAACTTCATATTTATCATTAACAAACTCAAAATATTTTTGTTTTTCAACTCTAGATAATAATTCGTTTACCTCTTATTTAGTAGAATTATCACATATTACAAAATAAGGAAAAACATTTTTTATACCAGCTAATTCTTTAGGAACAGGTGCTCCTAAACTAAATATATAATTTAGTGCTGGAGATAGTTTTGTTTCATAATATTCTTTTACACGTTCAATATCCATATATAATGTTTCTTCATTAACTTCACAATTATTTAATACAACTAAACCATCTTCAAAAATTTTGACTTTGATTTTACTAGCAGTTACAACTGAATATATTCTTCACCTGCTACTCCATAAGTTATTTTACCTATTTCTAATCCTTTATGTAATTCATCTAATTTACTTTGTTTTAAAGGTAATTGGCTTTTACCTTCTCTTAAAAAATCATAAATTTCAGATAGTTGTAACATTGTTCTTTGAAACCAACCACCTATATAAATATTACTAATCTTCATAATCTAACTCCTATCTTATTTCTTTTGAAAAAAACTTTGCATCATTTACAATAAATCCATATTTTTTATAACATTCATGAGCTGGAATTCTATAATTATTTGACCATAATTCCATTACAACACAATTATTTTCTTTTGATATTCTTTCACATTCTATTAACATTTTAGAAGCAATATTATGTCTTCTATATTCTTTCTTTACACATACATGATTTAAAATTGAATAAGTATTCATTTTTTCATATATAGTAGGTATTATAGTTATCTTACTATGTGCAACAATCTTATTATCAACTATCCCCACTAAATAAATTTGATTTTCATCATTTTCTGTTTTTCTAAACATTTCTTTTGC
>CAYNYX010000089.1:0-4576 GCA_964401535.1 uncultured Muribaculaceae bacterium
TAACCTTTGGCCAATAAGCCTGTTCTATTTGTGTCATAATTTCTTGTTTTTTACCCTGACTAAACAAAATAAGCTCACAAACATCTCTTACAGCGCCTTCACCGCCGTTATTATTTGCTATGAAATGCGATATTTCTTTTACTTCTTTTCTGGCATTGTTCGGCGCACAGGCAAGTCCGGCGGCTTTAAGAGCGGGAATATCTGTCCAATCATCACCCATATAGGCGATTTCATCAAAAGCGATATTTTCCTCTTTTGATATTTGCTCGAACGGAGTTAACTTGGACACAAAACCTTGATACAAATACGACATCCCCAAATTTTTAGCTCTGATGGCGGTTGCCGGAGAGTTTCTTCCTGTTATTATCCCTGTTTTGATGCCAAATTGATTAAGAAGTCTTAATCCTATTCCGTCAAGAGAATTAAAACCTTTAAATTCCACAGGAATTTCATCTGCTCCCGGAATAAAATACATTTTTCCATCTGTTAATACTCCATCTACATCCATTAAAAAAATCTTTATTTTTTCAGCTCTTTTTATAAGCTTTTCCATATCGTTTTTATTATCCGGTGAAATTTTATTGTTTTCCATAGTTTTATTTTACAAAATATTGCCGTATTAATATAATTTGGTCAACTCTTTATGATCCTTCTATAATCTAAATTTAAATGTGTTAACATATGTTAACTTGTATATTGGATAATGCCTTAATTACATATTTAAAAATAAATTAAAAGTAAAATATAAAATAGTATAATCTTTCTGTTATATAAGGAGGAAATATATGAACAATTATTCTGATAAAGAATTAGCATCAAAGTTTATTGGCCCTATTTTTATCGTTGTTTTAATATTTATGGGCTTTTTTTCATCCTACTACATAGTAGAACCGGGTGAAGTGGCTGTAAAAACACGTTTGGGCGCTGTAGTTGGTTCATACAGCGAGGGCTTACATTTTAAAATCCCAGCAATTGAAGAAATAGTTAAATTTTCTATTCAAATTCAGCGCGCGGATATAAAAACACAGGCCTTTTCAAAAGATTTGCAAACAGTTAATTCATATCTGGTAGTAAACCACAGAATACAAAAAGATACGGTTGAATCTGTTTATAGAAATCTTGGTAAAGGCTATGTTAAAAATATTGTCGATCCCATGGTTCAGGAACGTTTTAAATCCATTGTCGCTAAGTATTCCGCAGACGCTATTATTACAAATAGATCCGCTTTGGTTTCGGAGCTGAATTCCGTCGTGAAAGAAACTTTAAATACTAAGCAGATTATTGTTACGGATATATCAATTGTCGACTTAGATTTTTCAAGCCAATTCTTAAAAGCTGTAGAGGATAAACAGGTAGCGGAGCAGCAGGCATTGATGTCTGAAAAATTAGTAGAAAAGGCTAAAAAAGACGGTGATCAACAAATAGCTAAAGCTCGCGCTGAAGCCGAATCATTGCGCATGCAACGTGAAGCTGTTACCCCTAATCTTATAGAACTTCGCAAGGTTGAAGCTCAAATTAAGGCTATTGAAAAATGGAATGGCGTATTACCGTACTATTCCGGTGGACCGGTTCCTTTTATAACGGTAGATAAAAAATAATTACAACGTTAATTATTAACGATGAATGGAGAGAGAGCTGAAAGGCTCTCTCTTATAATATAGATATCTATAATAATACCTTTTAAAATAAAGGTATAAATAAATATATTATAAGCGTGATTTTGGTTGAAATAATTTGATTAATTGATTTTAGTGTTTTTTAAGTATTATAAAAACTTGTTGTTAAAATTTTTAATTAAAAATTCGTTCAGGAAAACCGATATTATTATTTTCAAAATTATGTTAGTTTAAGAATATAATTTGTATTATTGCTTTTTTTATGTTATGGTACTCAAATAGAAAAGATTAAATTATCAAACCAATGATACTGTTTACAATACCTCTTCTCCCCCCCTTTTTTTCTTCCGATTGAATATTTTTTAAATATCGTCTAATTGGCTTTATAAATTATTTCTCACTTTAATACATTGTTCTTAATGAATTCTAACAGTTTATTTATTGCTATATTTACATCTACACCGACTTATTGATCGTTATATTCCCCTCCTCTGTTTATGTTTTATAATATTTCGCTTTTTCCTCCCCCATTGTGATTATATTTCTATGGCAATATATTAAGTAATCTGATATCTTATAAAAAAAATGCTTCGGTTTTATTAAAATGTTTTCACGTGAAAACATTTTATATGTAATATCCCGAAGAAACAGGTGTTTTAAAACCGTTTTTCTTCCCCTTTTCCATTTTTTCTCCTTTTATTAACTATAATTGTTCTTAAATAACCTGTTTTATTAGTAAATTATTGAAAATGAGCTAAAAAATGACGTTTCTAAATAAAAATGGCGTTTTAAATGCAGTAATGTGTTTTTTAAAAATTAATATGTTTTTATATTACCTTGCCGTATACTTTGTTTTAAATGTTTTCACGTGAAAACATTTTTAATGCCGATAAACAATGTTTGCACTCTTTTTTGTTTTATGGTTAACCGACATGAAATATAAGAATGAAAGTCTTTTACCTTGTCCCTTGTTATAATTATATATTTTGAAAATTAACCAGTTATATCCAATGAAAAGAATGGTTTTTTCTGCGCCAGGAAAAATATTGGTAATATTTTGTAATTAATGTCTGAAAAGTGTTTAAAAAATGTGTTTTCTAATTTGTAATGGCTTTTTGCGGCGAATATTTATGTGTTGTTAGTGATTGGGTAGTAATACTTTAGGAAAAGTTTTATTTGTGTGTTTATGTGACAGTGTTTTACGGCAATATTGGATTGAATGTTTATTTTAAATGTTTTCACGTGAAAACATTTAAAATATTCGAATAATATTATTGGGTAATTTAATCTGAAAATGACCTGGTGTGTTCGGATGGGGGAATTTTATTAAGGTTGTTATATGTCTTCCTGTAAAATCGTCTCCTGAATTTGAGGGGGTAATTAGTAGTGTTTGTTTAATAATTAATCGTTGGGTAAACTAAATAATGTTTAAATGTATAAGATTATGGAAAGTTTGTTTTAAGATTGATTATTAAGGATGATAAATTGTTTTTGGGGGTATATCTTATATTTAAAATTTTATATACCGGATATTGTGCAGGTTTGTTTTTGGACTGATTGTTGAGAATTAATTCAGAATGTTTTTTGTATTAAGATATGTATGGTTCGGTAATGAATTTTTGAATTATTAAGAGTGGTGTTAATTAATTATGTTGATTATTAAACTTTTGCATGAATTAATAATCTTTTGAAGTAAGATGTTGTTTGTATATTGTGTGGGGAATGCTGGGGGGAATACCTGAGTTGTTTGATTATAACAGCTGTCTTTTTGTTTAAGGAATTGTTAAAGAGTTAAAATACGATAAAAATAAAAATATATAAAATTAATATAAAAATGGTAAAATATAATATAAAAATACGCAAATATATAATAAAAGTATAATCTGATAAATAAAATATGGTTTAAAATAAAATTTATTTTTCGTCTTTTTTTATTGAATAAGAGCATAAAATCTGTCTGCTCGTCTTCATAAGGCGTAATATTATACTGTGATAACGCAATTTTTATATATAATTTATATAAGAATTTCATTGCGGTGTCGGAGAATGTGTTATGGCGGAAATTATATCTATAGCTAATCAAAAGGGCGGTGTGGGAAAAACTACTACATCTGTTAATCTTGCAGTTGCCCTTGCAGTTTTTAATTTTGAAACATTATTAATCGATTTTGACCCGCAAAGTAACGCGACTTCCGGTTTGGGTGTAAATCTTACAGAAGGCAGCAAGAATATTTACGACGTGATATGCGGCGATGTTCCCGCCACTGAAGCTATTCACAGAAGTTCCGTTGAATGGCTGGATGTAATACCTACAAGCCGCAATTTAGCCGGCGCGGAGATTGAATTGGTAAATGAGCAATCAAGAGAATTTGTCTTAAAAAATGCCTTGGAAGAAGTAAAGGATATGTATAAATTCATCATTATCGATTGTCCTCCTTCTCTCGGGCTTTTAAGCCTTAATGCTTTGAACGCTTCCGATAAGGTAATTACTCCGGTACAATGTGAATATTACTCTATGGAGGGTTTGGCCTATTTTATAGATACTGTCGCCAAAATAAAACAGGGTTTAAATCCGAAATTGGAAGTGGACGGCGGCTTGATTACCATGTTTGACTCGCGTATTAACCTAGCCAATCAGGTGAGGGAAGAAATAGGTAATTTTTACGGCGATAAAATGTATAAAACCGTAATTCCGCGCAATATAAGTTTAGCTGAATCTCCAAGTTTCGGACAATCAATTTTTATGTATGATTATGCATCACGCGGAGCATTGGCTTATAAAGATTTTGCCTTAGAATTTTTAGCCAGACGAGGATTGAATGTTTCCAAATACAAGGATACATTGATAAATCTTGCCAATGAAAATGAGGGCGACGGCAAGGAAAACTGGGGAAAACAATTTTTTATTAAAATTCAAAAAATGCTTAAAAGATAAGGATAATTTATGAGAAAAGCTTTAG
>CAYNYX010000090.1:0-1003 GCA_964401535.1 uncultured Muribaculaceae bacterium
TATAGGTACACATAATAGAATGGAAAAAGATATAATTCCTTCTAAAAATATACCTTTTGAAACTATTACAATATATGGTTTTAATAGAAAAAATCCTTTTAAAAATGTAAGAACAATAAAAACATTTATAAATAGTTATAAAAAATGTAAAACATTAATTAAAAACTTTAATCCTGATATAGTAATAGGAGTAGGTGGTTATGTAACAGGTCCTGTTATTTATGCTGCTAAAAAGATGGGTTATAAAACTGTTATTCATGAACAAAATAGTGTACCTGGTAAATGTAATAGTTTTTTAGCAAAATATGCTGATAAAATATTAATTTCTTTACCAAATAGTAGTATTCATTTTGAAGAATATAAAACTATTTATACAGGTAATCCTTGTAGTGAAAGTGCTTATTATGCTGAAGCAATGGATAAAAGAGAATTGGGATTATCAAAAGATAAAAAATTAGTTTTATTTGCTTTTGGATCATTAGGTTCTTCTAAAGTAAATGAATTATTAATAAATACTATGAATAATTTTAGAACTAAAAATTATGAAATACTTTATATTACAGGAAAAGATGATTATGATAAAATAAAACAAATAGAACTACCTAGTAATGTTAAGGTAGTACCTTTTATTGAAAATACACCAAGAATAATGAAAAGTACTGATGTTTTTGTATCAAGAGCAGGAGCTTCTTTCTTAAGTGAAATAATGGCGTTACAAGTTCCTTCAATACTAATACCAAGTCCTTATGTACCTGATAATCATCAATATAAAAATGCTTTAGAATTATTAAATAAAGATGCTTGTATTTTAATTGAAGAAAAAGATTTAACAAGTACTTTATTAGTAGAACAAATTGATAATTTAATAAGTAATAATGAATTAAGAAATAATATTAAAGAAAATTTAAATAAAATAAAAATTACTGATTCTGCTACAAGAATCTATAATGTTATTAAAGAAATGATAGAGGAAGAAATATGATAGAAGAAATCAGAAAATTAA
>CAYNYX010000090.1:1013-4568 GCA_964401535.1 uncultured Muribaculaceae bacterium
AATGGATATAATTCTAAAGATTAAAAAACAAAAAATTGGTAAGATTTTAGAAAATGTTGATATTAGAGAATATACAACATATAAAGTAGGTGGAAAAGCTAAATTATTAGTTATTCCTAACAATTTAACTGGTTTGATTTTATTATTAGATTATATAAAAGAAAATAACATCAAATATAAAATATTAGGTAGAGGATCTAATTTAATATTTGATGGTGATTATGATGGCATATTGATTAAACTTGATAATTTTGATAATATAGAAATAAGTGATAGTGTAATAACAGTAGGTTCTGGTTATTCATTAATCAAATTAGCTCTAAAAGCATGTAAATTAGGTTTATCAGGTTTGGAATTCGCAACAGGTATTCCAGGTAGTGTTGGTGGAGCAATTTATATGAATGCTGGGGCTTATAAAACTGATATGGGATATATAGTAAGTGAAGTTAAAGTATTAGATCCAAATTTAGAAATAAAAACATTATATAATAAAGATCTTAACTTTCATTATCGCGAATCTTTTTTTCAACATAATCCTAATTATGTTATATTAGAAGCTAAATTGATTTTAAAAAAAGGTAATAAAGATAATATAATGGAAGTTGTTGAAAGTAGAAAACAAAGAAGAGTTTTAACTCAACCTTTAGAGTATCCTAGTGCTGGTTCAGTATTTAGAAATCCAACTAATAAATTTGCTGGAGAATTAATTGAAGATTTAGGTTATAAAGGTAAAATAGAAGGTGGAGCGATGGTTAGTTTAAAACATGCTAACTTTATAATAAATCATAATAATGCTTCATCTAAAGATATAATTAAATTAATAAACGATATTAAAAAAGATGTTAAGAATAAATATAATATAGAACTTAAATGTGAACAAGAAATAGTAAAATAAGGGGTTATATATGAAAAAAGTAACAAAAAAAAGAAGAAAATTGAATTTAAAAAAATTACTAACATTTTTAATTGTTACTTTTTTAATAATCTATACTATAATTAAAATAGTTAATTTAAAAATCACAAATATTTATATATATAATAATAATATATTATCTGATCAAGAAATAATTGATTTAGCAGGTATAAGTGATTATCCTAAATCAATTAATAATCCAACTTGGACTATCGAAAAAAATATCGAAAAAAGCGTTTATATTAAATCAGTTAAAGTTACAAAAGAAAAATTAACAATTATAAAAATAGAAGTAGAAGAAAATATACCATTATTTTATAATGATGTAACTAAAAAAGTTGTTTTAGATAATAAAAAAGAAGTGGACAAAGAATTTGATGTTCCAAAATTATTAAATTTTATACCAAATGATATATATGATGAATTTATAAATAAAATGATTAATGTAAAAAGTGATATATTAAATCGTATATCAGAAATTAAGTATGATCCAAATGAACTTGATAAAGAAAGATTTTTACTTATTATGAAAGATGGTAATTATGTATATATTACACTAAATAGATTTGAAACAATTAATAATTATGTAAGTATTATAAAAAAATTTGATAATAAAAAAGGTATATTAAAATTAGATGCAGGAAATGTGTTTGAATATTTTGATTAGCATTGGATGTGATTAAATGAACATAAAAGAAATAATAAAAGAGGTTATCTATGGTGTTGTTCCTATTTTTGTTATCATAACAATTTTGGAATTTACATTAGTTAGATTACCAATGGAAACTTATTTGAATTTTATTTTTGGTACTATTTTAATAATAATAGGGATGTTTTTATTTTTAATAGGTGTTGAAATAGGATTTGTCCCTTTTGGTAAAGAATTAGGTAGTTCTTTAATTAAAAGTGGGAAAGTTAGAATAATCTTAGTAGTGGGATTTATAGTTGGTTTTGCGTTAACTTTACCAGAACCAGATGTTCAAGTTTTAATTAATCAATTAAATGGAATATCTACTAACTTTAATACATTATGGATATTATTAGTAATATCTTTGGGTGTTGGTATTTTTGTTTTACTAGCGCTTTTAAGAATATTACTTAAAGTACATATAAAGTATTTATTGATGGGTAGTTTTCTAATAATATTTATATTAATGCCTTTTGTTCCAAAAGAATATATAGGTATAGCCTTTGATTCAGGTGGAGCAACAACAGGAGCTTTAAGTGTACCATTTATCTTATCAATAGGACTTGGTTTATCATCAATGATTGCTTCTTCTAAAGATTCATCTGATAGCTTTGGTATTCTTGGACTAGCTTCCATAGGACCTATTATGGCTTTAATGATTTTAGGGGTGATTTTATGATATTTAAAGGATATTTAAGTGTTTTAAAAGATACCAGTTTATCATTAATACCAATTGTAATAATATTTATAATATATCAAATAGGATTTGCTAAAACAGATAAGAAAAAAGTAATTAATATGATAAAAGGGATGATAATTTCTTTTATTGGTATAACTTTATTTATCCAAGGTGCAAATGCTGGCTATATGCCTATGGGCAAACAATTAGGAGTATTTCTAGGTAATTCTGGTTATCGATTTATATTAATTCCTTTAGGATTTATCTTTGGATTTTGTATTACTTTAGCAGAACCAGCGGTAAAGGTATTAGTTGATAAGATAGAAGAAGCTACTAATGGTCATATAAAGAAAAAAGTTATGATTACAACATTATGTGTTGGAGTTGCATTTTCAACTTCCTTAGCAATGATAAAATTACTATATAATATACCATTATGGATAATATTAGTGCCAGGATATATAATTTGTCTAATTTTAACAAATTTTGTTTCTCAAGAATTTACAGGTATAGCTTTTGATTCGGGTGGAGTCGCAACTGGTACAATGTCAGTAACATTTTTACTATCAATGGCTATAGGTGTAACTGAAACAATAAAAGGGTCAACTGAGTTAGATGGATTTGGAATTATTGGTTTGATTTCATTAACACCAGTTTTATCAGTTTTATTATTAGGTGTTATGTATAGAATTATTCAAAATATTAGTAGAAAGAAGGGTTTATTATGAAATGGGATAATATTAAATATGATTTAATTGTTACAATTGTAAGTAAAGGATTATCAGAGGATGTTGTCAAATATGTTAAAAAAGCAGGAGCACAAGGTAGTACTATCCTATGTGGTAGAGGAACAGGGGATATGGATGCAGCTAAAATATTTGGTATTTTAATTGAGCCTGAAAAAGAAATAGTTTTGACTATAGTATCTGATGCTAAAACTGATGAAGTGTTAGAAACATTATATGATAAATTAAAATTAGATAAACCAGGAAATGGAATTGCTTTTGTTTTAGATATTACTAAATGTACTGGTATTCATAATATGAAATAAATGAATAATTAATCTTCTTTTATATCAATATAGATATGAAAGGAGATTTTTTTATGTCACGACACAAAGTAGAAATTGCTGCCGTGAATACTGCGAATATAAAAGTATTAAGTAATGATGAAACAACTGAATTATTTAAAAAATATCAGAATGGTGATTTAAAAGCTAAAGAAGAATTAGTAAATGGTAATTTAAAATTAGTATTATCCATTATTCAAAAATAT
>CAYNYX010000091.1:0-4546 GCA_964401535.1 uncultured Muribaculaceae bacterium
CTATTGATGCTTCTAATATATTTAAACCTGCTTTAGCTCGTAATAAAATAAGATGTATAGGAGCAACAACAACGAATGAATATAAAAAATTTATTGAAAATGATAGTGCTTTAGATAGAAGATTTCAAAAAGTAATGATTGATATACCTAGTAAAGATATGGTTTATAACATATTAAATAACTTAAAAGAAATATATGCTAAATATCATAATGTTATAATTGATGAAGATTTAATAAATGATATTATTAGTTTATCAGATAGATACATTTATGATAGAAATCAACCAGATAAAGCTATTGATTTATTAGATGAAGTATGCGCTAAAGTAAGTTTAAAAGATAATAAAAAATTTAAGCAATATAATAATTTAAATAAAGAATTAAGTAATATAATAAATGATAAAAATAAAGCCATTATTGATAATAAATTTGATGTAGCATCTTCTTTTAAAGAAAAAGAAAATATATTATTAGATAAAATAAATAAATTGGAATTAAAATTATATAATAAAGATAAAATAAAAGTAACAAAAGAAGATTTAGCAATTTTAATAAATCAAAAAACTAAAATACCTGTTTATGAAATATTAAGTGATAATAAAAAGGTAATTAATAAAATAAGTGAATCATTAAGAAGTAAAATAGTTGGTCAAGATAATATAATAGAAGAAATGATTAATTATATTAAAAGATTAAAATTAGGTTATAATGATGAAAATAAATGCTATTCCTACTTTTTTGTTGGTCCAACAGGAGTAGGTAAAACTTTACTCGCCAATCTTTTATCAAATAATTTATCTGATAATGTTATTAAATTAGATATGAGTGAATTTAGTGAATCACATTCTATTAGTAAATTTATAGGTTCACCACCAGGATATGTAGGATACGATGATACTCATTCAATCTTAGAAGTAATTAAAAGTAAACCATATACTTATTTAATAATTGATGAAGTAGAGAAAGCTAATCCTAGTATTATAAATTTGTTTTTTCAAATATTAGATGAAGGTAAAATAAAAAATAGTAAAAATAATATTATTAGATTTGATAATGTTACTATTATATTTACATCAAATATAGGTTTTAATAATAAAAATATTGGTTTTAACAATAAAAATGATAATATTATAACTAAATTAAAAGAAAATTTTTCAGTTCCTTTTATAAATAGAATAGATAAAATAGTTATATTTAATAATTTAGAAGAAGATAGTATTAAAAAATTAGTTTTATTAAAATTAGATAAAATAAAACAAAAATATAAGAAAAAAGGTATTATTGTTAAAATAAGTGATGAAGTAATAAATAGTATAGTAGAATTAACAGATTATAAAGAGTTTGGTGCTAGAAAAGTAGATAAAATAATTAAAGATAAAATAGAAAATATAATAATAGATGAAATATTGTTAGATAAAAAAAGAATAACTATAAATAATATTAAATTAAATATTAGATAGTTATTTTTTTCATATATTTAACTAGGTGATATAATGCCTAGAGTACATTTTAAAAGAAGAATTAAAAAAAGAAATTTAGTTATTATCATTACTATTTTTATAATGATAGGTATTTCAAGTATATTCAAATATATAAATAATGTAGTAACACCTTTATTACTTAATTATGCATCTATTGAAGTATCTAAAATATCTAGTATTATTTTAAATCAAGCAACAAAAGAAAATATAAATAATTTAAATATAAATAATTTATTTATTTTGGTAAAAGAAAATGATTTAATAAAAACAATAGATTTTAATTCATTAGAAGTTAATAATTTATTAACTGATATAACATCTACTATTCAAAATAGTTTTAAAAAAATAGAATTAGGAGAAATTAATTCTTTAAATATTGAAGCATTAAATAGTTATAATCAAGATAATTTAAAAAAAGGGATAATTTATGAAATACCTAGTGGAATAGTATCTAAAAATCCTTTATTATCTAATTTAGGACCTAAAATACCAGTTAGAATTAGCTTATATGGAGAAATTATATCAAAAGTTAATACTAAAATAACTAATTATGGTATAAATAATGCTTTAATTGAAGTATCAATTGATATAAATATGAATACTAGAGTGCTTCTTCCTTTTACAAGTAAAGTTAATTCTTTAAGTACTAATATACCTATTGCGATAAAACTAATAGAAGGAAAAGTACCAGAATATTATGGAATGTCTGGAAGTTCAAATTCTTTTTCTATACCACTAGAATAAAGCAGATTATTGTGCTATAATTTAATAGAGGTGTAGGGTATGGCTAAGAAAAGGGTATTAAAGAAAAAGCCAGTAATAATGTTAGTATTATTTTTATTATTGATTGTTTTTGGAGTAGTAGGATTAAGTAAATTATTACATAAGGAAGAAGTAATTGTTAAAAATGATATGTTTTTAGCATCTTCAGAGTATAAAATAAAAGCTCATAGTTTAGATAAAACAGTAAGTATAGAAATACCAAGGGGAACTAAAGTAGAAGTTTATGAAAAAACTGTTACTGAAGAAGAAAAAGAATATAACAAAATATTATATAATGAAGTAGATTATTTAATTGATTTAAATCAAACTGTTTTAGAGAAAAAAGATGTTGTTAGAGAGACAATTTTATATGTTAGAACTCCGGTTACAGTTTACAAAAATGATAAAGATAATAGTATATTAGGTTATTTAGAAAAGGGTACTAAATTAGAAGTAATTGGATTTGATGAAGTTGATGATGAAGGTGTAGTTAATATGTATCAAATCAATTACTATTTAGATGAAGAAGTAGTTGAAAAAGGTTATGTATATTCAAAATATTTAGTTGAAACAGAGGAAGATGCTTTAGCTAATTATAACGAGGGTTCAGTGTATGATACTCATAAAGATAGAAAATTCTCTTATAATTTATATGGTGGAAGTGCTGCTAATTTAGATTATTATCCTTATGAAAAAGTATCATTTGAAGGTAATGAATTACTTAAAAGTGCTAAAACATTATATATGAATGGTGATTCAAAAACTATTAAGAATGTAGATGAATATATTAAAATAGTTAAAGATAATAATATGAATGCTATTGTTGTTGATATTAAAGATGGAGCCTTAGCATATGATTCTGAATTAGCAAAAGCAACTTTAGGTAAACAATATTATTTTAATAATTCTATGGAAATATATAAAGAAGCTATTGATAAAATTAAAGAAGCTGGTATTTATGTAATAGGTAGAATAGTGGCATTTAATGATGAAGCTTTTGCTAAAGCTAATCCTGATGAAGCAATATTATTTCCAAGTGGTAATAAAACATCATGGGTGTCAGCATATTCAAGGAAGTCATGGGAATATAATGTTTCTTTAGCGATAGAAGCGATAGAAGCATTTGGATTTAATGAAATACAATATGATTATGTAAGATTCCCTGAAAGTTCTTATTCAATGTCTAGAGATAAATATAATTTTAGAAATAAATATAATGAAGATAAAGCTGTTGCTGTTCAAAATTTTGCTTTTTATGCAACAGATCAATTACATAAATATAATACTTATATATCATTTGATGTGTTTGGTGAATGTTCTGGTACTTATGTTACTGCTTATGGACAATATTGGCCAGCTATATCAAATATTGTTGATGTAATAAGTGCTATGCCATATCCTGATCATTTTGATAAAGGGCAATATGGTTTAAGTATTCCTTGGACAAAGCCTTATGATATTTTATTAGGTTGGGGTAAAACAGCTGCTGCAAGACAAAAAGAAATCAAAACTCCAGCTGTTGCGAGAACTTGGATTCAAGCTTATAATGCTATAAAGGAACCTAAAATTACTTATGGTTCAACACAAGTTTTAGCTCAAATTAAGGGTTTAAAAGATGCGGGATTAGATGGTGGTTATATTACATGGAATGCAGGTTCTAGTTTAACTAAGTATAATTCTTTAGCAAGTGCTTTTAAAGAAGATTATTAGGTGATGTTATGAAAAGTTATAAATTAAATGAAAATAATTATGAATTAATTAAAGATTACAAAGATGGTTTTGATTATGAAGAACTTAAAAATAAATATACTGATTATTTTGATAATTATGATTATATATTAGGTGATTGGTCTTATGGTAAGTTAAGATTAAAAGGTTTTTGTGATAAAAAAAATAAGGAATTTAAAGATATAAATGATATAGATAAATTAGATTTATATTTAAAAAATTTATGTTCTTATGAATGTAAGTATTTCTTAATAAAAAAGATTTGAAAAATAAGTTTTTTTAATATATGTATTGTTAATATATAAAAAATATGATAACATTAAGTTAGGATAAAAGTAGCTTGATGTTATTTTTGTGTGATGAAAGAGTTTGAAAATATGAATAAAAGCAAGTTAACAAATAGTAAAATGGGGGGGGCATTTTAGTAGAAAACCTTTAGAAATAAAGGGATTTACATTAATAGAACTATTAGCGGTAATAGTTATTTTAGCTGTAATAGCGCTTATTACAGTGCCAACAATATTGAATATAATAGAGAATACCAAAGAAGGTGCATTTAAAGCGGGAGTGTATTC
>CAYNYX010000092.1:0-775 GCA_964401535.1 uncultured Muribaculaceae bacterium
TTTGATAAATGATCTATTTCATCAAAATTACCAATACCTTCTAATAAATTTAAATAGTAAGATACTGATGCATATATATCAGATATTGTTAATCTTTTTATTTCAATTGTTTGATCACTTCCAATTACATTAACTATTCTTTCTGGATGATTTTTAGAATAAACTTTAATAACTTGAACTTTATTATAACTATCTAGTTCTTCATTTATTGTTACTTCTCTTACTCCATAACCATTATCCATTAATTCTTTTAATCCTTCAATATTATCTTTAGTTATTAATGTATCTTTAGCAAATGCTACTTTTTTACCTATTTTAATATCTTCAGCTAAAGTACATCCTAATAATCTATCAACAACACTTAATTTTTTATTAAATTTATATCTACCAACTTTCGCTAAATCATAACGAAAAGCATCAAAAAATCTTGTGATTAATTGATTTTTAGCACTATCTAAAGTAGAAGGTTCACCTGGTCTTAATTTAGAATGAATATCTATTAAAGATTCATCCATATTTTTATTAGAATCTTTTTCAATTGTTCTTTCCAAATAATAATCTTTACCAAATAAATCGATTATATCTTCATCACTTGATAAACCTATAGCTCTAAGTAATGTTGTAATAGGAACTTTTCTTGTTCGATCAATTCCAGGGCACATTCGTAGTAACCAAGATCTCCCAGCGCGTTGGAACCGCCCATGGGGATAAAATAAACCGTCTCACCCATATCCTCATATCGCTGTTTAACCGCCTCCACCACATCCATAAGCCT
>CAYNYX010000092.1:785-4536 GCA_964401535.1 uncultured Muribaculaceae bacterium
AGATGGAGATCTAACTAATTGTGAAACAATTACTCTTTCTGCTCCATTTATTACAAATGTTCCAGAATCAGTCATAATAGGCATATCGCCTAAATATATTTCTTGTTCTTTTACTTCCCCTGTTTCACCATTAAAAAGTCTTGCTTCAACTTTTAAAGGTGCAGCATAGGTTGCATATCTTTCTTTACAACCCTTGATAGAGTATCTAGGTTCTTCAAAAGAGTAATTTCCAAATTCCAACACTAAATTTCCAGTAAAACTCTCCACTGGAAAAATATCATCAAATACTTCTTTAATTCCCTCTTGTATAAACCAGTCATATGATTTTTTTTGAATTTCAAGTAAGTTACCTAATTCAATTGCATTTTCTGTTTTAGCATAACTTCTTCTTTCACGGTGATCACCAAATTTAATTACTTTATATGCCACATTTTCACCCCTATAAACTAGTTTTTTTAAAGTTGGTATGTCCTTGGCAAAAGTACATACCGCCAATTTATAATTCTATCATTATATTAGTCAATTGTCAATTGATTTTCAAAATTTTATACATTTAATAACAAAAAATTCTTTACATTTATTTACTATTTCTACTTTGTATTCTTGATTCAAATCTTTTACTAAAGATTTAGCACCTTGATTTTTAGAAATTACTAACCATAATTCTCCATTATCTATTAAATATTCTTTGGCTTTAAATAAAATTTCATATAATATTTTTTTACCAACTCTAATAGGTGGATTTGTTATGATATAATTATATTTATTTTTTATATTTGTATAAATATCACTTTCAAATACATTGACTTCTACATTATTTAGTTCTGCATTCTTAATGGATAGATTGATGCTTCTTAAGTTAACATCAATCATATCTACATTAACATTACAATTTTTCTTAATAATTATTCCAATGGGTCCCCAACCACAACCAAAGTCTAAAATATTACCTTTTATTTTTTCCATTGGTAAAGCTTCTAATAAAGATTTCGTTGCTTCATCTAATTTCTTTTTAGAAAAAACTCCATTGTCAACAATAAAATTATATTCATTATTTCCAAAATTAACAGTTATTTTATTTTCATTTGATTTTAAATTATCATCATTTAAAAAGTAATGACTCATATTATAACATCCTTTTAAATATGGTTAAAGCCCATACTATATTAGTACAGGCTATTTTAAACCACAATTATTTTAATTCAACTGTTGCGCCAGCTTCTTCAAAGCTTGCTTTCATTTGATTAGCTTCATCAGTAGATATTTTTTCTTTAACAACTCCACCGTTATCAGCAATATCTTTAGCTTCTTTTAGTCCTAAACCTGTAATATCTCTTACTAATTTAATAACAGCTATTTTGTTAGGTCCTGCACTTGCTAAAACAACATCAACTGTAGATGGTCCTTCTTCAACTGCTGCAGATGCAACTGGAGCAGCTACTGCTACTGAACTTGGATCAACACCAAATTCTTCTTTCATTGCGTCTACTAATTCCTTTACTTCTAAAATTGTCATTTCTTTTAATCCACTAATAAATTCTTCTTTTGTAAATTTAGCCATTTTATTTCCTCCTTTATTTTTCTAAATTTTTACTGTGTAAATCTAAACAAATAGATAAATCTTTAACAGTAGCAATCAAGCCACCTGCTAACATAGTAAGTAATCCTTCTCTTGATGGGATAGTTGATAATGCTTTTAATTCTTTAGCATCAGTTACATTACCATCAACGATACCTACTTTTAATTCTAATGCATCATGTTTTTTAGCAAATTCACTCAATACTTTTATTGGAGCAATTGCGTCATTACCAAATGCGATAGCTTTAGGTCCTTCTAAGATTCCTAAATCAATTTTTAAGTCATTTAATGCTCTAGCAGCTAAAGTATTTTTATATACTTTATATTCTGAATCTGCTTCTTTAAGTTTTTTTCTTAATTCATTTGTTTCTGATACTGATAATCCTTGGTATTCAAAAAATATTACAGAATTAGAATTTTTAACTTTATCAGCTATTTCATTAATAACATCTTGTTTTTTGTCTAAAATCTTTTGATTAGCCATAAATGCCTCCTATCTATTTTTAAAATACCATTTAAAAATCCTCACAAATACGCAAGGACTTTAAGTTAAAATCCTCGGCAGGAAATATTAAGCTTTAAAGCTCCTACTGTCTTTGGTATTTCTTCATGAAATTAATTATAGCACATTTAATTTTTAATGTCAAAATAATTAGAATAATTTTGAATCAATTTTGATTCCTGGACCCATTGTTGTAGAAACAGTAATATTTTTAATATATTCTCCTTTTACAACTGAAGGTTTTGCTTTAACAATTAATGATACGAATGCATCTAAGTTTTCTAGTAATTGTTTTTCTGTAAATGATGCTTTACCAATTATTACAGCAACGTTACCAAATGTATCTGTTCTATATTCAACTCTACCTTTTTTGATTTCGTTTACTGTTTTAGCAACATCCATTGTTACAGTTCCAGTTTTAGGGTTTGGCATTAAACCTTTAGGTCCTAATACTTTACCTATTTTTCCTAGTGCTGGCATCATATCTGGAGTAGCTACCATGATATCAAAGTCAAACCAATTTTCTTTTTCGATTTTTTCAATCATGTCCATATCTCCTACAAAATCAGCTCCAGCTTCTTTTGCAGATGTAGCAAGAGCACCTTTTGCTAAAACTAATACTTTTTTAGTTTTACCTGTTCCATTTGGTAGAACAGTTGCTCCTCTTAATTGTTGATCAGCTTTTTTAGTATCTAAGTTTAATCTTAATACTAATTCTACTGATGAATCAAATTTTGTTGTTACAGTTTCTTTAACTAATTTAATTGCTTCTTCTTTAGTATAAACTTTAGTTTTGTCAACTAATTTAGATACTTCAACATATTTTTTACTTCTTTTCATATTTTCCTCCTTATGTGGTATAAATGGTTGAATGAATGAATGAAACGCGGACTCTTTCATCTTCCTCCCACTATCGGTTACCTAATCTTCTATTTTTATTCCCATATTCTTAGCTGTTCCAGATACTATTTTAATAGCATCTTCAACATTATATGCATTTAAATCTGGTAATTTAATTTCTGCTATTTCTTTTATTTGTTCTTTAGTTAGGTTTCCAACTACTTCAGTAGAACCTTTCTTAGAACCTGATTTAATTTTAGCATATTTCTTTATTAAGAATGCTGTTGGTGGAGTTTTAATTACTAAATCG
Source organism: uncultured Muribaculaceae bacterium (assembly GCA_964401535.1). Classification (GTDB taxonomy): domain Bacteria; phylum Bacillota_I; class Bacilli_A; order RF39; family UBA660; genus CAYNYX01. The sequence continues at coordinate 4,017 of CAYNYX010000092.1, forward strand.
AAACTTCTATCTTCATATATAGATATTTCAACTGGTAATACATCTCCCATTTTATCTTTTGTTAAATCATTATATTTTGTACAAAATTCTTGTAAGTTAACTCCTGCTGGTCCTAAAACTGTACCAACTGGTGGAGCTGGTGTAGCTTTTCCTGCAGGAAGTTGTAATTTAATTCTCTTTGTGATTTGTTTTGCCACAAAAACACCTCCTATTTAATTTTTATATGTGGTTTACGACGTCCGCTTTTTAATTTTGATTTTAATAATCAATAATTAAATGTCTGTCTCCCACTAAATCTATATTTAAAAATAATATAGCCTATTCAATATAGCACACTTTTTTTATTTTGTAAATACTTATGCTTTTGATATTTGTGATAAATTTAATTCAACAATTGTTTCTTGTCCAAATAAATCTAGTGCTACTTCTAATATACCAGTTGTTTTATCAACTGATTTGATTTTACCAAACATATTAGTAAATGGACCATCTACTACTTTAACCATTGTATCGATTTCTA
>CAYNYX010000093.1:0-4363 GCA_964401535.1 uncultured Muribaculaceae bacterium
AAAGCAATAGTGGAGGAACATATAATTATGGTATGCATGTTGGAACTGTAACATCATCATATCAAACATTTACTAACACATTAACAGGCACACAATTCAGACCTGGAACGAAATATGCTAAATTATTAGGTTTATATAATCACAACAATACTCCAAATACTATAACATATGTAAAACAAGCAACATTTGAAGTAGTAGAATAATATATGAATTAACATAAAATAAATGTCAACTAAAAAAGGTTGACATTTATTTTTATATGTGTTAATATTATTAAAGTGAATGGAGGGATACTATGGCAGTTAAGTTAAGACTTAAAAGAATGGGAGCTAAAAAAAGACCTTTTTACAGAGTAGTTGCAGCTGATTCAAGAAGTCCAAGAGATGGAAAAGTAATTGAAGAAATCGGATATTATAATCCAGTTATGGAACCAGCAGAAGTAAAAATAAATGAGGATTTAGCAATGAAATGGCTAAAAACTGGAGCTCAACCAACTGATACCGTTAGAGATTTATTTAAAAAACAAGGCATCTTAAAGAAATTTCATGAAGAAAGAATGAGTAAATAATGGATTTAGTAGAATTAACAGAATTCTTAATCAAAAACATTGTTAAAGAATCAGATATGGTTTCTGTAAAACAATTTGAAAGTGATGAAGATATGATTATAATCCAAGTTTTAGTAAATGAATCTGATATGGGTGCAGTTATAGGTAAAGCAGGTAAATGTGCTAATGCTGTAAGAACAATCGTTCAAGCATCATCATATATAAACGGTAATAAAAGAGTAAGAATTAATATTGATTCATTTTAACTCTTTTTTTTATTAAAAAATTGTGATATAATTTTATAGTAATTATGAAACAGAATTATTACTTTAATAACTAATAATTAGATATTAAAAACATATTCTATTTATAGATTACTATATAAGTTATGGAGGCATAAAATGACAATAATATACTTTATATTGATATTAGGATTGATTATTTTTATTCATGAACTAGGACATTTTATATGTGCTAAAAAATCTGGAGTTTATGTATATGAATTTTCTTTAGGAATGGGTCCTAAAATATTTACAAAGAAAAGAAAAAATGATGAAACTGAATATTCAATAAGGTTATTCCCAATCGGTGGATTTGTAGCAATGGCTGGTGAACAAATAGAGGTTGATGAAAAAATTCCTAAAAAGAAGCGAATGCAATCTAAAACATGGTTACAAAGATTTTCAGTTATAGTTGCTGGAGTAGTAATGAATTTTATTTTAGCGTTAGTTCTTTTAATGATAATAGGAATTATAAATGGTACTCCTATTAATAAACCAGTAATAGGTGAAGTAATTAGTGACTATCCATTTAGTATAGAAGGCATAGAGGCTGGAGATAGAATACTAGAAATAAATGGTCATAAAACTAATACAATCGATATGTTTTTATTAGAATTACAAATAAATTCTAATGGTGAAGAAGTAAATTTTAAAGTATTAAAAGAAAATGAAGAAATTAAAGTATATAATATAAAACCAATTAAAACAGAAAAAGATGATAAAGTATCATACTCATTTGGATTTGCTTTATCTGATATAGAAGATAATAGTCCATTTAGAGTAATAAAATATGCATTTAATAAATTTGGAAGTTTAATTAATCAAATGTTTCATACAATTATGTATTTAATAACAGGTAAATTAAGTCTTAAAAATTTATCTGGACCTATTGGTATATATAATATAGTAGGTGAAGCAGCATCATTAGGATTTATAAATATAATATACTTAACTGCTTTATTAAGTATAAATGTAGGATTTATAAATATATTACCTTTACCAGCATTTGATGGTGGAAGATTATTATTCTTAATAATCGAAAAAATAAAAGGTAGTCCTGTTAATATAAAAGTAGAAAATATAATTCATACAGTAGGTTTGATATTATTACTCTTATTAATGGTTGTTATAAGTTATAATGATATAATAAGAATATTTAATTAGAAAAGAGGTATAACATGTTAAAAGTAGAAAATGTTACAAAATATTATGGCAATTTTAAAGCTGTTGATGATTTATCCTTTGAAGTAAAAGAAGGAGAAATAATTGGTCTATTAGGTGTTAATGGAGCTGGTAAAACAACAACATTTAGAATGATTATGGGGCTTCTTGATATGACTGAAGGTAAAATTACTTTAGATGGTAAAAAAATAGATTATGATGTTACAGATAAAATAGGTTTTTTAACAGAAGAAAGAAGTTTATTAACTAAAATGACTGTAAGAGAACAAGTATTATTTTATGGTAATTTAAAAGGAATGAATGATGATCAAATAATAAAAAGAGTAACTTATCTTTTAGATAAATTTGGTGTATCTGAATATATGGATAAAAAAATAAAAGAGTTATCTAAAGGTAATCAACAAAAAATTCAATTTATTACAGCTATTATGAATGAACCTAAATTATTAATATTAGATGAACCATTCTCTGGACTTGATCCATTTAATGTTGAATTATTTGAAAAAGAAATAGTAGAATTAAGTAAAAAAGGTTGTATGATTATATTCTCATCACATAGAATGGAACATGTTGAATTATTTTGTGAAAAAATTATAGTTTTATTAAGAGGTAAAACAGTATTACAAGGTAGTATTAAAAATATAAAAGAAGATTATAGAAAAAAGAATATCTTTATTAAAGGTAATGTAACAAAAGATGAATTAGAAAAAATTAAAGGTGTTACAGAAGTAGTAAAACATTCAGATGAATTTGAAGTAAAAATAGAAAGTAAAGATAAAGTAGATAATGTATTTAAGGCTATAAGAGATAAAAATATTACAAAATTTGTAGTTGAAGAACCATCTCTAAATGAAATATTTGTATCAAAAGTAGGTGAAAAATATGAAAAGTAAATTAAATTATTTAATAGGTGTTAGTTTAAAAAGAAAAATAAATAATAAATGGTTTAAAATTGCTAATTTAATACTTGGAATAGTAATAGTAGGTATTATCAATGTTGATTCAATTATTACATTCTTTGGTGGAGATTTTAATGATAAAATGAATTTATATGTAATAGATGATGTAAATTCAGTTGAAATATTTAAAAATCAAATAGAAACTACGGATAAATCTATATATGGTGAAGATAGTAATAATTATAATATAGAATCATATAGTGGTACCGAAGAAGAAATAAAAGAATTATTAAATAAAGATGATAATAATATTGTAATTAAATTACAAGAAGATCAAAATAATATTTTTAAAGTAGAAATTATGTCTAAATCTAAAATAGATACAATAGAATATCAAGTTATTACTAATGCTTTAACAAATACAAAAGTTTCTTTAGCAATAACAGCACTTAATATGACACAAGAAGAAATAAATGCTTTATATAAAACACCAGAAATAACAAGAACAATATTAGATGAAAGTGATAATGTTGATGAAAATCAAGAATTAATTATGACAACAGTATTTCCAATTGTTATTTTACCATTCTTCATGTTAACTATATTCTTAGTACAAATGATAGGAGCAGAAGTAAATGATGAAAAAACAACTAGAGGTATGGAAATAATTATATCAAATGTAAGTCCAAAAACTCATTTCTTTTCAAAAGCAATAGCAGGAAATATATTTGTTTTATTACAAGGCGGTTTATTATTCTTGTTTGCTGGAGTAGGTTTATTGGTAAGAAAAATGGTAGGTGGAGGAGCTATTGCTAATGGTGTTGGTTCTGAAATAGGTGGTTTTGTTAATCAAATATTAGAATCATCAATTGGTGAAAGTTTATTATATATAATTCCTTTAACATTAGTATTAATGATTTTAACATTTGTAGCGTATTCATTATTAGCAGGTGTTTTAGCTTCTGTTACAACTAATCAAGAAGATTTTCAACACTTACAAACTCCAATAATAATTACTTTACTATTAGGTTATTATTTATCTATACTAGCAGGTGTATTTAAAGGAGCTATATTTATTAAAATATTAGCATTTGTTCCATTTATATCAGCTATTTTAGCACCATCTTTATTAGTTATGGGTCAAATGGGAATAATTGAAATATTGATTGCAATTGCTCTTATGATAGGAACTATATATTTATTAGTTAAATATGGACTTAAAGTATATAAAGTTGGTATATTAAATTATTCATCTACTGATTTATGGAAGAAAATGTTTAAAGCAATGAAAGAAAAAGAATAGTTTTATTCTAATAAATAATATATGCAAAAACATTAAAACTATTGACTAAATAAATAAGTTATGCTATTATTTATTTAGACACGTTTTAGTGTTTTTATTATGAACTAAAACATAATATAAAGAAAGGTGTTCATTTATGAAAAAAATATTT
>CAYNYX010000094.1:0-4293 GCA_964401535.1 uncultured Muribaculaceae bacterium
TTTAAATCAATATAAATCAGGTATCATTATAAAAATTATTTAGTAAGTGCCCCCCGCATTTTACTATATGTTAACAAAATTTTATTGTTTTTACTTTCCATATTTCATAACTTCTTTCTAACATAAAATAACATTAAGTTATTTTCTATCTTAACTTAATGTTATCATATTTTCTATTATTTTTCAATTATTTCTATACTATTTATACATTATTTATATTTTTTAGTTATAAATCTTTTTATTTCACATCTATTCAATTACTAATTCTAAACGATATCTCTTATCTTTATTTCTAATAATCTTATATTTTTTATCATTTATTTCCATAGAAGTAGTTATATTTGAAAACAAAATATCATTAACTTCTCCATAATCATCTACTTCACTTGTTTTAGTTTTTATATATAAAGCATATGTACCCTTCTCTAAAGAACTAATATCTAATTTAACTTGATACCACGCATTAGCTTTAGAAAAGCCATCACTTACCCTTAAACTAACTTCATAAGGTTTTTCTTCCACTAATTCAGTATCAACAACCATAGCATTTTCTAAAGTATCAATATTTGTTAAAAATAACTTTCTTTCTATCTCTTTATTAGGACTATAATCACCACCTACATTATGTGAAGTACCAACTAAATTTAAATAACCATCCTTTAATTCAATTGTATGATATTGATTATACATATTATCAGTTGTAGGAGTTATTTTATCACTAATAAGTCCTCCATTCCTTATAAATAACTCTAATGGTATTTTATTGTCATAATAATTTGATTTAAATTGATAACCTCTAACCTTACCATTTTTACTTGATGTAAATTTAGTTGTTACATTACGATTAAAGAATTTATTTGATAAAAGGGCGGTTGTTTCATATCCATTAATTCTTGCAATAACATAAATTGTATAATCACCTTGTTCTATATCTGATAAATCTAAACTACCACTAAACCATGAACCACTGTAATCATATCCATCTTCATTTGGAGCATCAAAAGGAATATCAGTAGTTGAACTCAATGGTTTTATATATTCCTTTGGTTCATTTTGATTTACAAATTTAACAAAATATTTTGGTTCATATTCAACTAAATTATTAGTACCATGAACTGTTAAAAATCCTTTAAAATTTAATAAATCATTATCATCAAATGTTAAATTTTCTAAATGAAATAATCCAGTTGTTTCTAAATAACCACTATCATTAAGTTCAGGAACATCATCAGAATTTGAAATATAAATTGATTCTGCTTTAACATATCCATAACTTTTATTAAACTCATATTTAGATGTTGAAATTATATTTTGTTTATCATCTAAAGCAGTATCAGTATTAACCTTATACCACTTTGTTTCAACATTGTTTTCTTTTGTTACAATTGTTCCTAATACAATCATAGGCATATTTGCTACTAATTGATTTTTAGCATTATTCTTTAATGTATAAATAACATCAGAATTACTATATGGTCTTTTATATACATTAAGAGCAATATCACTTATTTTAACACCTATTATATTGGCATTATATTCATTACCACCAAAACCATCATCTTTTAAATATGAATATTCAGCTTGTTTTTCTCCCCAATATGGATCAGTGGCATATTTAACCCCCATACCTGACCCTTTATTTCCATAATGTGATCCATAATAAAATGTATGTGTGGGATTACTATAACTAGTGTTAATTAAACTCGCATATTTTTCCAAATTATTATACACAGTAGCATATGTTACTGTATTTGCATACTTACAACTATCACATACTCCTATACTTAATACATTGTTTTTTCCTAAAGCATAAACATTAGTACCTTTTTCACTTTCATTCAAAGCTGTTGAAAATGTTGTAAATGCATTAAGTCCATAATTATTTTGAAAAGCAATAAAACTATTACCTTGATTATATAAAGCTGAAACTCCTATATGTTTTACTCCTGATATAAAATTACCATTATTATCTACATATACTAAATTAGGATCTTTAGGAGTTAATTCATATCCTTTTATTATTAAATTAAAATCATCTGCTGTATAACCTGTTTTAGAATGAGTTGGTAAATACATATAATAATTATAATATGGTGTTTCATAATTAATTGCTTTTTCATATGTACCACTTTTATAATCTGATAACATATCAATCAGTTTAGTATAAAAATAATTACCATCAAAACTATAATATCTCTTATTATTTTCTAAATATGATGGAGCTGGACCTAAATTAGTAGAAGCACCGCCAAATCTTGCAGTTTCATAATAATGATATAAAATTCCCCCTTTTACTGCATAATATGTTGGTAAATCTGTAGAAATAGATTTAGCCCATTTTTCATTATTAGAAGCAACCCAACCATATTTACCATCTAAGAAAACCTTATACCATATATATCCATCACTTTCAACATATTTAGTATCAAAGTAATTAACTTCAGCATTTTTTGATAAACCATCACCAATTTCTTTAGACTTTGAATTTGGTTCTTCTCTTACTTTCATACCAATACTTGAAACAATCTTTATTTTTCTATATCCATAAGTAAGTGGAATTAATTTAACATTAGAAGCTAATGTCCATCCTATCGTACCACTTATTTTAATTTTATACATTGGTTTTGCACCAGGATAATAATCTAATATAGCAACATCACTACCCCAATTACTTTCAATTTGTGAATAATAAGAACTAGTGTTATTCGCTCTATCAGTAGCATTAACATACATATTAATAACACCATGACCACTTATATCTCCCGTTGCATAATTAGCATTAATTATTTTACCATTACTATCATATATGCAAGCAACATCAGTTTCACTTGCTTCATATTCATTCATTTTATTTAAAGCTTCATTATAAGTTTCATAACTACCTATTTCGGTAATTGTGCCATCAATTTTCATAGATTTTACTGTATATTGAGAAGCTGCAGATACATTTAAGGGCATAAAATTTACTAGCAAAATTGATATTACTATAATAATATTAATTACTTTTTTCATTCTATCCCTACTTTCTACCACAATTATATCAAATTTCTTAATTTTTGTATATATTATATGACAAAACTTGACATCAACAAAAAGGGAACCGTAATCCTACGAGTTCCCAGGTGTATTATATTATAATACATTTAATTATATGAAATATTTGACATTATAATGAATAAATATTAAAATAGAAGAAATTGGGAGATAAATATGAAAAAAAATATCAAAGTAAATAACTATTCTAAAAATATAGAAGAAATAGTAAAAGATTTAAGTAATAAAAAAACTATATATAAACAAATTCCAAATTTATTAACAATTTCAAGAGGAATTACTCCACTATTTACTATACCATTAACTATTAGTGGCAATGTTATTCCAGCAACTATTATAGCTGGTAGTACTGCAGTTACTGATTTATTTGATGGTAAGATAGCAAGAAAATATAATTTAGTTAATGAATTTGGAGCTTATTTAGATGCGGTATGTGACAAATTATATGCTGGTGGACTATTATTTCCTTTAGCATTTAAAGATAAAAAATATGCTTTTATTATTAGTTTTGAAGCTATGATTAGTTTAATAAATACTTTATCTAAATTAAATGATTTAAAACCTAGTTCTAGTTTAATAGGTAAAATTAAATCTACTAGTTTATTTATAACATTAATTACAAGTTATTTATCACTTATTAAATCAAATAATTTAAAAAATAAATATTTAGATTTACTAATAACATCAACTATAACATTACAAATATTATCATTTATTGATTATTATTTAAAATATAAAACAAAGAAAAAATTGTTAATAAAACATTAACAATTTAAAATGGATTATCCATTTTACATCATGTCATCTAACTTATCAGCTCCATCAGATGCAATTTTAGAAACTTTTTTAGTCATACTTTTCATGGCAGGTTTACCATATTTATCATATAAAGCATATGATGTTGCACCTAATGCCATTAATGTCATAGTTTTTAACATTTTCATTTATTTCACCTCTTTGTTAGATTAATTTGTATGTTTCCATACATTTTTATTTTGATTTAAAATACTTTATTTATACAATAATAAATGAAGTTTATCAATTAAAGTAGTTTGTCTTTTATACTCTTTATTATTATGAACAGCATTTAAAAATGAATAAGCATCACCTATAATGATTAATTTATTTTTAGCTCTTGTAATACCTGTATAGATTAATTTTCTATACAACATTCTATTATATTCAGGACAAATAGGCATAATTACTAAATCAAATTCACTACCTTGTGATTTATGAATA
>CAYNYX010000095.1:0-1034 GCA_964401535.1 uncultured Muribaculaceae bacterium
AATCATTTTTTTATCTCCTATCTTTCTTTTTCAACAAAACCACTACCACCAATAAATTCTCTTAAAACTGAATCTCTTGGTACTTCATCCGAAGGTATAGGTAAAAAATTTCTTAAGAAATTAATTAATCTAATTGCTTCTGGATATGTTTCATCATCTTCTGATACACTAAATAATAGAGGTTCTGCATAAGTTTTTAATACACCTAATTCATAAATCAAAGCTGAATTAATAATGGCATCACAATCATCTTGAAATGGGAATATGTATTTTTCTTCACCCATTCTTATTTTAGGCCATCTTTGTAATGTATCAGCTGCATTATATCCTCTAGTTTTATTATCCCTTATTATTCTTCTCAATCTTCTTGTATCACTAGTATGAATTCTATTATGATTATCTATATTTAATTGAGTTAATGGGCTTATATAAATTTTAAACTTTCTATTTCTTTCAACAGAAGGTGTTAAATCTTCATTTAATCCATGTATACCTTCAATTATTAATAGATCCCTTTCCCCTAATGTAATTGTATTACTAGTAGTTTCTCTTTTACCTGTAATAAAATTAAATCTTGGTAATGTTACTTTTTCGCCATCCAATAATTTTGCTAAATGCTTATTAAATAAATCAATATCAACTGTTTCTAAAGCTTCAAAATCATAATCACCATTTTCATCTTTAGGTGTTTTTTCTCTATCTACAAAATAATCATCTGTTGATATACTATGAGTTTTAAATCCTTTACTTTGTAAATAAACTTCTAATTTCTTAGCAGTTGTTGTTTTACCACTTGAAGATGGACCTGCTATTAAAACTAATTTAATATCGTTTTTGCTTTCATATATTTGATCTGCAATATCAGCTAATTGACTTTCATAGTGAGCTTCTGATAATCTAATTATTTCATCATATCTACCAGTTGAAACAAACTCATTTAATGAAGCCGCTGATGATATACCAATTATATCTCCCCATTTTGTATAATCTAAGAAAGCATTGAAAACCATCTTTCTATGAACATAAGGAAGAGT
>CAYNYX010000095.1:1044-4244 GCA_964401535.1 uncultured Muribaculaceae bacterium
TTACCTCTGGATTATAAATACTTGGATAACTTAAGATAAAACCATTATCTTTGATATAAGTTAATTTAAATTCATCAACATCTTTTGTACTATGTGCAAGTGGTGAAAAGAAATAATCATAAATATCATCTAATCTATATAGATTTATAAATGAATTGCTTATATATTTCAACAATTTAACTTTATCTTCTTGTTTTTTCTTTTTAAAATATTTTATAGCATCCATTCTATCTACACTTATCTTAGTAAATATTAAATCATCTTTAACTAATTCATGCATTTTATCTTCTATTTTATTTAAAATTGGTTTATCAAAATTAGGATAATCAATACTACAATAAACACCTTTATCAATTGAATGTTCAATTTTTATATCTATATCATCACCTAATACTTTTTTAACAGCAACAATAAGTAAAAAAGTAACACTTAATGAATAAATAGTATTTCCTGTAACACTACTTCTATCATAGAATTCTACATCACACTTTTTATTGATAATTTTTGTTAAATCTGTTAAATCATTGTCTACTTTAGCTCCTATAATATTATAATTATAGTATTTTTTAAAGTCATTACTAATATCTAATAATGATGTTTCTCCTATATATTCTTTCTCTTCAATGTTCTTAAAATTGATCTTAATTATCTTATCCATATAATCCCTCTTATTCTTATATATTCATTTTATCAAAAAAATCTTATTTTGTCATTTGATTTAATGAATATTTTAAAAAAATATTGTTTATTATATTTATAGGAGGAAAATATGAACTTAATACCAACAGTTATTGAAAAAAATAGTAATGGACTTTATTCTTATGATATATATTCTAGATTATTAAAAGATCGTATAATTTTACTTTGTGGTGAGATTGATGATAATGTATCTAATATTATTGTTGGTCAATTACTTTATCTAGATTCATTAAATCACGATGATATAAATCTTTATATAAATTCACCAGGTGGATCTGTTACGGCTGGAATGGCAATCTATGACACTATGAATTATATTAAAAGTAAGGTTTCTACTATTGTTATAGGTATAGCAGCATCAATGGGAGCTTTCTTGCTTTCTAGTGGTGAAAAAGGGTTAAGATATGCACTACCTAATAGTGAAGTAATGATTCATCAACCTATTGGTGGTGTTCAAGGTCAGGCAACTGAAATCAAAATAGTAGCAGAACATATTTTAAAGTTAAAAAATAAATTAAATATTTTATTAGCTAAAAATACCAATAAAGATATTAAAATAATAGAACAAGATACAGAAAGAGATTATTTTTTATCAAGTTATGAAGCAGTTTCTTATGGTTTAATAGATAAGGTATTAGAAAACAATTTAAATACATAATAATAATGGTGATATTATGTATTATGTAAATTGTTTTTTTATTTATTCAATTTTAGGTTTTGTTTTTGAAACAACTTCAAGTTTAATCTTTAATTAGCAATATGATTCAGGTATTTTGTATGGTCCTTATGCACCTGTTTATGGAATTGGGGCTGTAGTAATTATAATTATATATAAATATTTAGATAAAAGAATTAAAAATAATTTTTTAAAATTTTTATATTTATTTTTTATTGTGGCAATTTCTCTTTCTATATTAGAATATATTGGTGGTTTTTTAATAGAAATATTTTTTCACAAAGTATTTTGGGATTATAGTAGTCATACTTTCAATATAGGTAAATATACATCTTTACAGATGGCTTTTATATGGGGTATATGTTCTATATTATTTATATTTATAATATATCCAATATTTAAAAACATAATTATTAGAATTCCTAAGTTAGTAACAGAAATACTTTTATTGATTATATTAGTAGATTCTATTTTTACAATATTATTTAAATCTTATTTATTTAAATAGAAAAAGACTAAAAAGTCTTTGTATTTGAATAGTATTGTTTACCTAATTCAACTAATCTTTTAGTCATTTCTCCACCAACTGTTCCATTTAATCTAGAACTAGTATCGGCTCCTAATTGTATGCCAAGTTCACTAGCAATTTCATATTTTAAATTTTCGATTGCTTGTTTTGAACCATGTACTATTAGTCTATTATTCATATATCTCACCGCCTTTGTTATTAGTATTAACTGAATTTAAAAAAATACTTAAATCACTTTAAGTATTCTTTAACTATATCAATTATTCTCTTTAATTCATTGATTAAATTACTAAAATCATTATCGATATATTCTATATTATTTTCTTTAGCTTTCATTTCTTGATTTAAAGCTATTTCACTTAGTTTTATAAATCCTAAATATTTGGAATCACTTTTTAAAGCATGAATATCAATAGCATAATTTTCTAAATCTTTATTTTCTTTAAATTGTTTTAATCTAGAAAATCTATTATTTATTTCACTCATAAATTCTTCTAAAGTAGAATTATAAGTTTCAATATCACCCAATAATTTAATACCTTCATCTACACTAATACCATTTTGAATTAAATAACTAATATTATTTTTATTATCTTGAAGTTGTATTTGTTGAACACTAGATACTTCATTATTTTCTTCTTTTACTTCATTTACACTATCTTTAAATATTAGATTTAATATTCTATCCAATTCTTTTTTCTCAATAGGTTTAGCAAGAAATTCAAAAAATCCTTCTTTTAAATATTCTTCTCTAGAACCTGTTAAAGCATTAGCAGTTAAAGCAACTACAGGTACATTAAATCCTTCTAATTCTTTTAACTTACGAAATGTTTCAACTCCTGATAATTCAGGCATCATATCATCCATAAGAATTAAATCATATTTAATCCCACTTTTAACTGAATTAAGACATTCTATTCCACTTAAAACCATTTCTGTTTCTATTTTATATGGTCGTAAGAATGTACATGCTACTCTCATATTTAATTTATTGTCATCAACTATCAAGCATTTTTTACCACTTAAGTTAATACAATAACTCATAGGTTCAAATCTTCTTGTTTCATCCATATTATCATCCCTTTTTCTTTACAATATATTTAACCAAAACACGATATAATTCATTATTATCAATTGGTTTTGCTAAATAACCATCAAATCCTAAATCAATATATTTTTCTTTAGAACCTGTTAAAGCATTAGCAGTTAAAGCAATAGTTGGTATATCATAACCTTCTATTTCTTTTAACTTTTTAAATGTTTCAATACCTGACATTTTAGGCATCATATCATCCA
>CAYNYX010000096.1:0-4240 GCA_964401535.1 uncultured Muribaculaceae bacterium
GTTGATAATAATCCGGATTTAATGTTAATAATTGGTAAATTATTATGTGGAGGTATTGATATTGATAGAATTGATTATATTTTTAGAGATTCTAAATTTGTAACAGGAGAAACAAATGATTTTTCTAATATTTTAGAAAACATTGATTTAGAAAATATAGATGATGGTTTAGAAGTAGTATTTAATAGTGGATCGGAATTTGCGATTGCTAATTTCTTTAATAAAAGATTTGAATTATATGATACATTATACTTAGATAATCAAACAAGAATTTTAGAAGATATATTTGGTAAATTCTTGGATTTAACAGGTATAGAATTAGATTGGAATACTACTGAAATTGAAATGAAAAATTATTTTAGGGAATATATAAATAGTAAAAATCCTTTCATCAAAAGATATGCAACATTACTTGCAAATAAAGAAATTGACAATAATATTATAATAAAAGAAATTAATGATGAAGAAAATTATAGTTATTATAAATCAAGAATATTTAATGCAATTAAAGAATTAAAGAAATATGATAATTGTATATTTGAATCAAAAACTAAAATAAGTATTTATAATAAAAGTAATAAAATATTTATAAATAAAGATGGTTTAATTCAAGATATATCAGATTGTTCTAGAATTTTAAATTCAGAATTAAAAAAAGAAAAATATGTTTTAGGAATAGATTTGGATTTATTAAAAAAATCATTAGAATTAGATGGATTATGTGAAAATGAAATCAAAAAAATTATCAAAAATATTAGGAAATTAACTACTACTGAGATTGAGCAAGAAAAAAAATATATATTCGTAGATAATAATTCTAATATAGATCATAATTTTAAAAAAATTGTTGATAAATTAGGATTAAGTAATCTTAAATTAATAGAAAATATGGATACATATTATGATTTTAATGATATATTAGAAACATATAGAATAGCAGTTAGAAAAAGAATAAGTGATGGAAAAGTAGAATGGACTGTAAAAAAACCATTGAATGATAAGTCATCTATATCAAAAAGAGATGAGAAAAACTTTAATACTATGGAAGAAACTATTTATTTTTTAAAAAATGAATGGAAAATTCCTGTTGATAGTTTAAATGAAAAAGTAACATTAAAAACATTAAGAGAAAAATATGATTTAACATATGGAGATGGACTATTTGAAATAGTTTTTGATAAAACTACTGCTGAATATAATCATCAGGAATTTAATACAAACTATATGATTGAATGCGAATTAAAAAAAGGTAATTCAAGTGGTTTATATTTTATTGATGGATTAATAAAACAATTTGATTTTATTGAAGAATGTAAGTTTTCTAAAAAAGAGATTGCTTTAAACTCAATAAATAAAGATAAAAAAATAAATCCATTTAACAATAATGAAAAAGATGAAAACTATAATGAATATGTAAAACAATTCTTTACTAATTCACTAGAATTATTAGATGAGTTGAAGCAATTAGATATTAAAAAACAAGAAATAATTAAATTAAAAGAAAAATATGGTAATTTAAAAAAACCAATAATTGTTACAATTAGTGGAACTCCAAGAGCTGGTAAAACAACATGTATAGATAATTTATTTGAATTCATTAAAAAATGTAATTTAAAAACGGTTTGTTTAGAAGAACCAGCTGGTTTAATATATAAAGAATTAAAAAGTAAAGAAGAAAAGAAAAAATTATTAGCTGATAGAATTGGTTTTGTAAAAAAACAATATTCAATTGGTGAGGAATATATTGATAGAAATATCAGTGGAAATGATATTATACTTTGTGATCGAGGTATATTAGATACATTTATTTGGTGGGATATGTATTATCAATTGGGTATGATTACAACTGAACAATATAAAGAGTATTTATTGAGATTAAAAGATATTAGAAAATATGATAATAAATTTTATATTTTATTTGCAAGTGTTGATGAATCAATGAAAAGAGATTATTTAAGTTCTTTATCTTTAGAACCAAGAACAACAATGAATTCTGTTAATGTAGAAAGATTCAATAGTTCTTTAATTAGAATGGTTCCTATTATAGAAACAGAAATTGGTACATCTAAATTGATTAATACGACAAATAGTAGTACAATGGAACCATCAATCAATATTGCTAATGATATTGTAGATAGTATTAAAAAATTGTATTTAAGAAGGTGAATAAATGTATTTTAAAGATTTAATAATTAATAAATATGATAATAAAGAATTAATGATATTTGTAGATATGGATGGAGTAATTGCAGATTATGAATTTAAAAAAAAGTTAGATTTTAAAAATAAAAGACCATTAAAAACAAATATAAATATTTTAGAAGAAATATCTAAATTAAAAAATGTAGAATTATTTGTTTTATCAATATGTAAAGAAAATTATCAAATAAATGAAAAAAAAGATTGGCTAGATAAATATGCACCATTTTTTATAGAAAATAATAGAATAGTTATATCTAAAGAAAGTAATCCAAATATGTCATCTAAGGAATTAAAGTATGAAATTTTAAAAGAAATTATTAAAAAATCTAATAAGAAGATAATAGTTATAGATGATGATAATGAAATTTTAATGTATTTAGCATCAAAGTTAGATAAAATTGATTTATATCAAGATTCATCAATAATTGATTAGTGTATAAAAATGGTCAGAAATGATCATTTTTATTGCAAATATCATGAAGAAAAATTGAAATAGTAAAAACATATTCTAGAATCAAACTGAGAAGATAAAATTAAATTATAATGAAAAGTGTTAAAAATATCTAAAATATTGAAAATAAATAGAAAAAGTTATTTATTTTTATTTTTTTTTGTGTTAGAATGTATATAGTGTATAACTATGGTAAAAGGGAGGCTAATTATGGCATTTAATATTAAAAATCTTTTTAAAGGAAATGATCCTCAAACAGAAAATAACGTAAATGAATTTTATGAATTATCACCAGAAGAAGCATTAGGTGAAGATGGATTAAGTAAAATGATTTTATTAGAACCAAGGGCTTATTCTGAATCAATCCAAATAGCTGATCATTTAAAGAAAAGAAATACTGTTGTTGTTAATTTAAAAAGAGTAACATCAGATCAAGCAAAAAGAATAGTTGATTTTTTAAGCGGAGCTATTTATGCAATAGGAGGAGATTTACAAAAAATAGGTGGAGGAATATTCTTATGTACACCTAATAATGTAGATATTCAAGGAAAAATAACTGAAGAAACAGATGGAAATGACATTCACGATAACGATGATGTAAACATAGAATGGTAAAAAGTATTGTAATTTAAAATAGATTGTGCTACAATAAGTAGCACCATGAGAGGTGAAAATCATGGATAAATTTGCACAAGTTCGCAAAGGCTATGATCCTGAAGAAGTAAATGCTTTTTTGGATAAAGTTATTGCTCAGGTTGAAAATTTAGTTAGTGATCTCAAAACTAAGAATCAAAGAATTAAAGAACTAGAAAATGTTTTAAGAGAAAATGAAGCTTTAAAAATAAGAGTAGAGCAGTATGCTAGAGGTGAACAACAATTAAATAATACAATTATATTAGCGCAAAGAACTTCTGATCAAATTAAAGTATCAGCACATCAAGAGCGAGAAATAATATTAGAAGATGCTAGAAAATCAGCTAGTAGAATTGTAAATGAAGCGTTGATGCGTGCAGAAAAAATTGAATATGATTCTAAAAGACTTCAAAAAAATGTAGATATTTTCAAACGAAGACTAAGAGATATTATCGAAGCTCAGTTAAGTTTAGTTGAGGAGATTGACAAAGAAGACTTGTAAGAACAGATGATAGAGACGATATATTAGGAGTTTTAAAGAGAGTTTATGGAAGGTGTAAATAAACAGATGAATAATATATAAATCACTCTTGATGTTTCTTTTTGAATAATTAAAAAAGACCGGTAACGCGTTATAGTATTAAGTGTATAATTATTTATAAAATAAGGTGGTACCGCGGTTAAACTCGTCCTTAAATTAAACGAGTTTTTTTGTGTATGAAAGGGAGATAATATGGAAAAATTTAAAAGCTTAAGTAAAAATAAAATAAATGAAGTTGAAAAAGAAATAGCTTTATATTGGGAACAAAATGATATTTTCAATAAAACAATTGAAAAAAATAATAAAAATTTTGTTTTTTATGATGGGCCAGCTACTGCTAATGGTATGCCAGGAGTACACCATATGGTTTCTAAAATGTTAAAAGATACATTTTGTAAATATAAAACTATGCA
>CAYNYX010000097.1:0-4239 GCA_964401535.1 uncultured Muribaculaceae bacterium
ATATGTAAGATGCGAATATGGCTGGCCATTATATAAAGCTACTTGTGATGATACAGAAAGATCCGCCTGTCAAAATTGTAATGGCTGTACAACTAATGCATGCTATAGTACATTAAAAAAAAGAACCACACCATACTGGTCAACTAGTAAAAATGATGCATTTAATGCTTGTGTTGAGTTTCAACGCGTTGATGGATGTGAAAAAACATTAAATAAATGTCTTCGATATTCACATCAACCTGTAAATGTATTTACTGCAACTTATGAAAATGCTACTGGGTATAAAATAAGTATATATGTTAAGCAATAATCTAAAATAAAAGTTGTATATCAATTTATTTGTATATCAATTTTTATTGTGATATAATACCTTTGAGCGAAAGCTCCTTGCTTATTTATTAAGCCGAATAGACCATAAGGAGGTGAAAGAATGAACAATTACGAAATTATGTTCATTGTTAAATCAACAGTTGAAAAAGATATTGTTGATAATGTAGTTAATTCTTTAAAGAAAGTAATTACTGAACAAAAAGGAACAATCGATGATTTCAAGGATTTGGGACAAAAACAACTAGCATATCCAATTAAAAATGAAGTAAATGGATATTACTATGTTTTAAAAGTAAATGCTAAACCAAAAGCAATCATGGAATTTGATCGTAAAGCCCAAATTGATGAAAATATTATTAGATATTTAATTATTAATTTGGATAAGGAGTAAAATTTATGAATAGAAGTATTTTAGTTGGCAGAATTACAAAAGATCCAGAATTAAGAACAACTAGTAATGGTATTCCAACCACAACATTTTCAATAGCTGTTAATCGACCATTTTCAAGTCAAGGTGGTGAAAGAGAAGCGGATTTTATTACAATTGTCGCATGGCGTAAACAAGCAGAAAATGTTTGTAAATATTGTAATAAAGGATCATTAGTTGGTGTTGATGGTAGAATTCAAACTAGAAATTATGATGCCCAAGATGGTACAAAAAGATATGTAACTGAAATTATTGCTGATAGTGTAACATTCTTAGGTTCTAAGTCTGATCGTTCCAATAATGATTATCATAGTGATTCTATGCCAGACTATAATGAAAAAGATAATAATCCAATTGAAATTAATGGCTCTGATATTTCAGAAGATCCATTTAAGGATTTTGGTTCGGAAGTATCGTTAAGTGACGATGACTTACCATTTTAGTTTAGGAGGTAACAATGGCTGAATTTTATCGTAAGAAAAAGAAAATTTGTCAAATGTGTGCTGGTAAAGATGTTGATTATAAAGAAGTAATGCATGTATCTAGATATATAAATGAAAAAGGTAAAATATTACCAAGAAGAATGACCGGTGCATGTGCTAAACATCAAAGACATATTGCTAATCAAGTAAAACGTTCACGTTTTATGGCACTTATTCCATACGTTAAATAAAAGATATTAAAAATATCTTTTTTTAAACTTGTGAAATAAATCAATTCATACTATAATTAATAAGGAAATGAGGAAAACAAAATGAAAAATATTCATGAAATAGAAGTTGAATTAAATGGTCAAGATTGGACCAATATTCTTGATTCAACAATTACTAAAAAAATTAAAGAAACAAAATTAGATGGTTTTAGAAAAGGCCAAATTCCTAAAGATTTATATCTTAAAAAATTTGGATATGAATCAGTGTATATGGATGCAGTTGATGCAGCTTTACCTAATGCATATTCTAAGTTATTAAAGGAAAATAATTTGATTCCAGTTTTAGAACCAAAAATTGATATAAAAACAATTAGCGAAACTAGTGTTACATTTGTATTTAATATTGTAACTAAACCAGAAGTTAAAGTAAAATCTTATAAAAATGTTGATGTTAAAAAAGAAGAAGTCACAATAACTGATCAAGAAATTGATGTTGAAATTGAAGAACTTCGTCATAAAATGGCTGATACAGTAGTGAAAGAAAATGCTCCAGTAGTAAATGGAAATACCGTTGTTATTAATTTTCAAGGATTTATTGATGGTAAAGAACTTGAAGGTGGCAAAGGCGAAAATTATCCATTAGAAATTGGCAGTAATACTTTTGTCCCTGGTTTTGAAGAAGGTCTAATTGGTTTAATGCCGGGTGAAGAAAAAGAATTAAATTTAAGATTTCCTAAAGATTATGTTGAAGATCTTAAAGATAAAGAAGTTTTATTTAAAGTAAAAGTAGTCGAAATTAAAGAAAGAGTTTTACCAGAAATTAATAATGAATTTTTTATTGATTTAGGATATGAAGATGTCAAAGATGAAGCACAATTCAGAGAAAAGGTAAAAGAAACTTTATTAAGTAAAAAAACAGCTGATGCTGAAGATAAATATGTAGATCAATTAATTAATAAAATTCTTGAATCAATGGAAGTAGATATAAATGATGAAATAATTGATGATGAAGTTAATAGAATGTTAAAACAATATGAACAACAACTTCAATATCAAGGAATAAATCTTCAACAATATTATGAATTTACTAAAACAACTGAAGAAGATTTAAGAACTAAAATGAAAGATGAAGCGCTTAAGAGAATTAAGACTAGATATCTTTTAGAAGAAGTATCATTAAAAGAAAAAATTGAAATTACTGATGAAGAAGCTAATGATGAAGCAGAAAAATTAGCAATTATGTATCAAACAACCAAAGAAGAATTTATAAAAATGATGGGTGGATTAGATATTGTTAAATATGATACACAAATGCGCCGCGCTCTTGATATAATTCGTCAACAATAATTTTTTTAAAGAAAAAACACGAGATAAAACATTCGTGTTTTTTTGTGATAAAAATCAGATATTTAACTTGATTAAAAACTACTAATTGATTATAATAATAATCATTATTCTTGGAGGTGCAAAGTGAAATATAACTTACCAGTAATCTTACTAAGAAATCTAGTTCTTTTGCCCTATCAAGAAGTTCGTTTAGAATTAAATAATGAAATTAGTAAAAAAACAATTGCTGTATCATCAAAATATCATGATGATAAAATATTAGTTGTATGTCCACTTGATCAATTAGAAGAACATCCAGAAGTAAATGATTTGCCAAAAATTGGTGTAGTTGGAAAAATTAAAACAAAAATAGAATTACCTAATGGTAACCTAAGAATAGTAATTAGAGGCATTGAACGTGTTGATGTAATAAAATATGTTAATTATAGCAATGAAATTGATGTATTAGAATCACTGTATATGCCAATTGAACTTGTTAAATATGATTCAGTAGCTGAAACAGCAATCTTAAGAAAATTATTTAATTTATTGGAAGAATATATTAAAAGAGATCACACTGTTTCAAATAGTATTTTATCTAGTTTGAAAGGTTTAATTGATTTAGAAAAAATTACCGATATTATTACTGCATTTTTACCATTCTCTATAACCAAAAAACTTACATATATGAATGAAGTTAATGCCATAAAAAGAGCTCAACAATTAATTGATGATTTAAATATTGAAATTGAAGTAATTAATTTAGATGAAGAAATTGATAGTAAATTAAAATTAAAATTTGCCGATCAGGAACGAGAAATTATAATTAAAGAAAAAATAAAAATATTAACTAGTGAACTTGGTAGTAATTTACCTAAAGAAGAAAAACTGACATATTATACAAATAAACTTGAACAACTAAATTTAAGTGAACAAACAACTAAAAAAGTGTTAACTGAATTAAAAAAAATTGAAATTACATCAGATAGTAGTCCAGAATTGGCTGTTATTGAAAACTATTTAGAAACTTTATTATCTTTACCATGGAATAAAAGCAGTGTAGATAATAAGAATATAAAAGAAATAAGAAAAATTTTAGATAAAAATCATTATGGCTTAAATATAGTAAAAGATACTATAATTGAATACATTGTTGCCAAAAGTATTAATCCCAAATTAAATGCTCCAATAATATGTTTAATTGGTCCACCAGGAGTTGGAAAGACAACTTTGGCTATGAGTATAGCTGAAGCATTAAACCGCTCATTTTATAAAATTAGTGTTGGTGGTTTAAACGATTCGAGTGAATTAATTGGTCATCGTCGTACTTACTTGGGTGCAATGCCAGGTAAAATTATTCAAGGTATTAATAAATGCGAAAATAATAATCCAGTGTTTTTAATTGATGAAGTTGATAAAATGGTTAAAGACTTTAAAGGTGATCCGGCCAGTATATTATTGGATATTCTTGATATAGATAATAAAAGATTTGTTGATAATTATT
>CAYNYX010000098.1:0-3051 GCA_964401535.1 uncultured Muribaculaceae bacterium
TTTAATTCAGTTATTTTTAATTCTATAACTACATAACACTTAAATTTAATGTTATATAGAAGTAAATCAATATAATTATATTTATCCCCTATTTTAATTTTGTATTCATTTTCTATAAATGTAAATCCAATACCTAATTCTTTTAAAAATAATGGTATATCTTCTAATATTAATTTTTGTAATATTTTTTCTGATATTATTTCATAATTATTTTTATTTTTGATAAGTATAGGATTTTTAATCATATCTTCTACTTTTGGTTTTTCTTTATTTATTAGCTTATTTTTTGTTTCTTCTGGAAGTCTTTCATATTCATTACTTTTTAATTTATATCTAAGTTCTCTAATTGATAAATTTTGTTCTTCTATTATTTTTATATAATAGAATATCTTATTTATATCTTTATATGGTATCAATTCGACATAATGATTATATGACAATTTTGGCGACACTGTCGCCACTTTTGTAATTAATTTGTAAAATTTTTTCATCTTATTTAGAGATGAAATAGTATATCCACTACCAAATTCTCTAGTCAATCTATATGAATATTCCTTTATTATCCCTTCACCATAATGTTTACCCGCATCTGATAGTAGTTTACCTATATTATAATAAGTATCTAAATCACTTCTATTTTTACTATAATCTTTAACTTTTTTAGTTATTTCATTATTTATTATTTGTTCTTTTATCTCATTATAATAATTCATCAATACTCCTTTCTATAAACATGTAATAATGTTTAATTTGTTTCCATCCATTTCAAATTTAACACTCCCCACTATATCTGTTCTATAGATAATAGAATTTTCTAAATTTTTAAGAGCTTTTTTATTAGGATGTTTATATATATTATTTATCCCAACTGATATTAAACTATATTTAGGATTAATTTTATCTATAAATTTTTTTGAAGAACTACCACTTGAACCATGATGTCCTACTTTTAATATATCAATATTATTTAAATCATATTGTTTTATTATATCTTCTTCAGTTTTAATACCTGCATCACCCATAAATAATAATTTAAAGTCATTTATTTTTATATAAACTACATTTGAATTATCATTTTCATTATCATATAATTTATCATTTAAAAAATACAATTTATTATTATTTATATCTAATTCTTTTATATTTTGATAATAATTTATATTACTATTTTCTAATAATTTAATAAGTTCTAACTCTAATTCATTATAATTACCATGATTAAAAATAACACTATTTACTTTATATTTATTAACTAAATTAAAACTAGAACCTAAATGATCATAATCACCATGAGTTAATATCAAATAATCTATTTTTTTAATTCCTTCTGATTTTAAATAAGGAATTATTATATTATCACTTAATTCATAATTATAATTACCACCTGTATCTATTAATACTATCTTATCTTTAAGTCTTAGTAATAATGAATCTCCTTGTCCTACATCTAACATTGTTAAAGATGTTTCTTTATTATAATAATTAGTATGAATAAATAAGATTAAAATATAAATTATTAAATATAAATATTTTTTATTAAATAATTTTTTTAAACTTAAATAACCTAATATTAAATATATTATTTCTATTATTATGTTTATTTTACAAAATATTATTTCTAAACTAAATTTATTTAAAAAACAAGACATATTTTCTAATATAGTTATAGTTATATTAAATATCGGTTCTAAAAAACTAAATATAAAAGTTATCAAAGATAAAGGAAATACTATTACTGATACAAAAGGAACAAAAATCATATTTAAAAATATACTTGATATATTAATACTAAAATAATTATTTATCATGATAGGAATGCTACTTATAAAAGATATTAAAGATGTTATAAATAATTTAACAAAATAATTATTATATTTATTTATATAATTAGAAAATATCATTAAATTAAAACTTATTAAAAAACTAAATATAAAACCTACATTATATAAATAATAAGGATTATATAACAACATCATTAAAAATATAAATAATAATATTTCATAAGATTTGAAATTTAATTTAAATTTTTTATTTAAATATAATAATATAAATAAAAAAGTAGCTCTTATAATAGATGGAGTAAAACGAGCCAAAAAAAGATAAAATAGTAAAAATATTATTACTATTTTATAGTTATTTTTAAATAATTTAAGTAATATTACACTAAGTAATGATATATGCATTCCTGATATAGAAAATAAATGGGTTATACCATTTATTTTATAAGAATCATATATATTAGTATCTATATCTTTAGTATCACCTAAAATAAACATTTTAAAATATTCTTTATTTTTATATTTATTTATTTTAGATATTATTTTATTCTTTATTTTATATAAAATATTACTATTTTTTTTAATTAAAGTTATTTCTTCACCAGTCATTATCCAATATATTTTTTTACTTTTTAAATATTTTTTATAATTAAATAAATTAAAATTAGTGTTATTACTAGGTTGTTTTAATGTTCCTTTTACTAATATTTTATCTCCTAATTCATAATTAAAGTTTGAATATTTATATAAATTAACTATTATTTTTTCTTTACCTTTTATTTCTAAAGATACTTTATTTTCACTTATATTTATATAATCTATTATACCTATTATTTCTGTTGTATTTATATCATAATTAGTTTTATAAATATTATTTTTTAATATATAAATACTATATATACATACTATTATTAATAATATTTTAAGTGGTAATTTCATCTTTTATTTTATTAAATAATGATTCACTAATACCTGATACATTCATTAGATCTTCAATTACATTAAATTTATTTTCTTTTCTATATTCTATTATTGCTAAAGCTTTAGATTCTCCTATTCCACTTAAAGAATCTAATTGTTCTTTACTAGCTGTATTTATATTTATTAAACCATTATCATTATTTATATCTTCTTTTATTTCACAAGTATTTACCATATCAGGTATATATATTACCATTTCATCTACTAATTTTTTACTTAAGTTTATATCTTTTGTTATAGCTTTAGAAGTAAGTCCACCACTTATTTCTATCGCGTCTATTATTCTTTTACC
>CAYNYX010000098.1:3061-4178 GCA_964401535.1 uncultured Muribaculaceae bacterium
TCTAATTCATAAACACCAGGATTATTTATTTCACCTTTAATATCTATTTTTATTGTTTCTTCTTTTGTTTCTATACTAATATTTTCTATTTCTTTTACTTCTTCTAATATAGGTTCTGCTGCTTTAACAGGTTCTATTACTTCTTCTTTATTATTTAATATAATACACAATATTATTATAAATATTATAGATACACCTATTATTTGTTTTTTATATTGTTTCAATAATTTAATTTTTTTATTCATGTTTTCCTTTCTAAATTATTGAAGCTGCTTTTTAACTCTTACATATAAATAATAACATATGTTTGAAATAAATACAAGATTTTATAAAAGAAAAAAAGTATGTTTTTCACATACTCTTATATAGTTTTGTTTTCACAAATTTAATATATAACACTTACATATATTTTTATATGTTTGTTATAAATTAGCTTTATTTATGGTTATAACTGGGCGAAGACCATAATTTGTACTGGCAACGTAACTACCATCTAAACGACCATAAAAATACACAATCAATGCACGACTAGAACCACCAGAGTGAGCAGTACTTGTCCAGTAGCCATTTGTTGAATTATCTAATGTAGTACATCCATAACTTGTACAATTATAGGTCCTATCATATAACCATCCATATGTTCCTACATATGGTTCTGGTAATATTTTACTTTGTGTTTCAAAATACCAATAATCTTCCCCTGCATTAAATGATTCGTATTCTACTGCTGTCGCTATTTCTTGCCCAGATGGGACATGCGCATTTAAACTACTTATCCATCCTGATGTATCGGTTGCTAATTGAGTTGCTAATTCTCCCATACTTATATTCATGTTGTTTGAATTCCATGCTACTTGTGCTGTTGTATTATGATCTAATATTACTTTAATACTATCATTTTCACTACTTGAATCTTCTATTACATACCATCTCATACATCCTGTTTTTGTTCCTGTTTCACTTACAGGATTTGTACAAATTGTATTATCTACTGGATTAAAGTTTATAGCTTGTCCTATATTATATGATGTATATGTTATAGGTTCTGGTTCTACCACTTCCCCACCACAATTATATACTTCATTTGTTTTTGTACAATTATATCCATTTATTACTA
>CAYNYX010000099.1:0-4167 GCA_964401535.1 uncultured Muribaculaceae bacterium
TTTAAATCAATATAAATCAGGTATCATTATAAAAATTATTTAGTAAGTGCCCCCCCCATTTTACTATTTGTTAACTTACTTTTATTCATACTTATCAACCCTTTCATCACACAAAAATAACATCAAGCTACTTTTATCTTAACTTAATGTTATCATATTTTTTATATTTTTACAATGATTTTATTCACTAAATATATCAGGTAAATCATTTTCTAATAATACATAATCACCTTTTAATTTATTAATTAAAGGAAAAGCATCCTTAACATTATTTAAAACATGAATATTTTTTTCATTATATTTCTTATTTTTAAGTCCATCATATATAGGTTTAGTTTGTTTTTCACCAACTAAAATAACTTCATCTGCTACTTCACTTATATATTCACCAAACTTAAAATTATATTCATATTCTTTAGATCCTAATTCAATCATACCAGGTGTTACAACTATTTTTTTACCCTTAAACATATTAAGTACATCTAAAGCCATTTTAGAACCAACTGGATTAGAATTAAATGCATCATCTATTATATTGATATTACCATATTTCTTTAACTCTAATCTATGTTCAACTGGTTTTAATGTTTTAATCGCATTCTCTAATTTTAAAGGGCTAACACCTAATTCAATACCTAAAGCAATACCACTTAAGATATTATAGACGTTATGTTTACCTAATAATATAGTTTCAAAAGAATAAATTTTATCATTTATTTTAACATCAAAACTTGTTCCCTTATCTGATAACTTAATATTAGAAGCAACATAATCAGCATCTTTATTATCTATACCTATCCATATAATTTTACAATTATTTTTAATATGATAATTAACTTGTTTTAAATCATCTTTATTTAAGATACCTACTCCATCACTAGGCAATGATTCAATTAATTCAAATTTACCTTTTATAATATTTTCTTCTGATTTAAACGATTCTAAATGTGCTACTCCTATATTAGTAATAATACCATATTTAGGTTTTACTAAATCAGATAATATTTTTATATCACCTTTTTTTAAGGCTCCCATTTCAGCTATAAAAACTTCATCAAATTTATCTAAACCATTATTTACTGCATTCATTAATCCATAAGGAGTATTAAATGATTTAGGAGTTGGATATGAATTAAAATTAGTTTGTAATATCGCATGTAATATATTTTTACTACTTGTTTTGCCATAACTGCCTGTAATGCCTATTATATTTAAATCTTTCATACCTTTTAATTTATTTTGAGCTTTTCTTTTATAATATATATAAACAAATTTCTCAGCTGGTTTATTTATAATATTTATTACATAAGTTATTAAAAAAGATAAATAACCAAATATAAATAATATTAAATAATATATAATTAAATAATTACTATTAAATTTAAATATAACTACAAAAATAAAACCTAAAAATATAATCAAAGTTGTAAATATTAATCTACATACTCTATTAGTAACAACAAATTTCTTTTTATGTTGTTCTTTTTTAATTTTATTTAATTCTATAATAAAACTTATAAAATATAGTATTAAAGTAAGTAATATTACTTTACCAAATATTAAATATAAAATAATAAATAAAATTAAAAATAATAATTCATATGTAATAAAAGTTTTATTTAAATTTTTAAATATCCATTTTAAATAATGATTATTTTCATTATATCCATTTTGTTGTAAAGCATAATATGATTTTCTATACTTTAAAATTAGATATAAAAAATATGTAATAATTGATAATAAAAAGTTTGTCATCTTAATCACTCCACTATTATTGTATCATATATTATTTATACTTTATCAATTATTTTAAGTCTTTTTATAACTTTTTTTTCTATTCTTGAAATATATGATTGAGATATATTTAATATAGTTGCGACTTCTTTTTGAGTTAATTCTTTATGATTATATAATCCATATCTTAATATAATAATTTGTTTATCTCTTTTATTTAATTTTTCTATTTCTTTATATAATAATTTTTTTTCAATTTGTTTATCTAAATTAATAGTTACAATATCTTTATCAGTACCTAATATATCTTCTAAATGTAATTCATTACCTTCTGAATCATAACTTAAATTATCTTCAAAACTTACTTCTGTTTTTCTTCTTTTATTTTTTCTTAAATACATTAATATTTCATTATCAATACATCTAGAAGCATAAGTTGCGAGTTTAATATTTTTATCTAATTTATAAGTATTTACTCCTTTTATTAATCCTATAGTTCCTATACTTACTAAATCTTCTAAATCTAATCCTGTATTTTCATATTTTTTAGACAAGAAAACAACTAATCTTAAATTATGTTCAATTAATTTATTTCTTGCATCAATATCTCCATCCATTGATTTTAAAACATAATTTGTTTCATCTTCTTTTGATAATGGTTCTGGTAATTTATCAGTACTGCCTACAAAATAAATGCAATTTTTATGTAATATTTTTAATATTAATTTTATTATTTTTTTCATAATATCTCCTTTATATTTTGATTTAAAATACAATCTACACCATCTATTTCAATTTTATTTTTAGATAATCCAATTAGAACATTTTTAATGTATTTATTATTGATAAATATTTTATCAACTTTAAAGCATTCTAATAAATCACTTTTATTAACTGTTTTATATGGTACTAATATTTTCTTATAATTATTTTTAAAATAATTTATTAAAATTATAGGTTTATTAGTATATGGATCTTTTAAAATATTACCTGTATCTAAATAACCTATATAATTCTTTACTTTATTATCTATAAAGTATATTGTTAATTTATAATAATTATTATAATTATTTTTTAATTCTTTAACTTGTTTTATATAAATAATTATTATTATTGGTGATATTAAAATTAAAAATATAAAATTAATACTTAATCCTTTATTTATAAAAATTAAACCTATATTTGAATAAGAAAATTCTATATTTAAAAAATATAAAAAACCTCCTAATATAATACTTGTTAAATAAAAAAAGATGAAATTTTTAATAAAATATTTAATATTTTTAAATGAAAATGCTATTAATAACATAATAATACTTATTATAAATTTAAATAAAAAAGTATTTAAATTTATAAATAATAATAATATTGTTAAAGAACCTATAAATGAAGATAGAATAAGTCTAAATAAGGTAGTATTTCTTCTTAATAATATTTTTACACTCATTAATAATATTAAATCTAATGTAAAATTAAGGATTAAAATTAAATCAACATATATTTTCACTTAAATCACCATTATCATTATAAAATATTAAATATAAAAAAAATGTAACTTTAATGTTACATTTTAAAATTTATTTCTTTTACATTCTTTATTTATCTTATACCCTTACTAGAGTTGAGATTTTGAGATAGTTATAACTGGGCGAAGACCAATGAAGTAGTTGCAGGCACTGTCGTAGTCCAAGTAACCAAAGTAGCGGACACGCCACGCGAAGTAAGAATTATAAGAGTGAGCAGTACTTGTCCAATAACCATTGTTGCTAGAATCTGCTGTTGTACATCCAAAACTTGCACAATTACCAGTTCTATCATATAACCAGCCATATGTTCCTGAATATGGATTTGGTTTTGTTGTTGTTTTTGTTTCAAAATAGAAAGAACTTTGATTAAATGTTGTTCCTACTGCTGTTGCGATTTCTTGTGCTGATGGCACATGGGCTCCTAAACTACTATGCCATCCTGTTGTATCAGTTGTTAATTGCTTATTTAATGTTATTGGTCCCTTAGTATTATATTTTCCATTATCCCAATCAGTTTGTGTTCCTTCTGCTTCAAGATAATCAGTTTCAGTAATCCATCTTACTGTTCCTGTTGTATTATGATCTAATATTACTTTAACACTATCACTTTCACTATTTGAATTCTCTATTACATACCATCTCATACATCCTGTTTTTGTTCCTGTTGTACTTACAGGATTTGTACAGGTTGTATTATCTACTGGATTAAAGTTTATAGCTTGTCCTATTGTATATGATGGAACTTCTGGTGTTACTGGTTCTTCTGGTGTTGATCCACCAGTTCCACAATTATATTTCTCATTTGTTTTTGTACATGTATATCCATTTATTACTAAATTACTTGTTTCCACATTTCCATTTCTTCTTACTATTATTGTTCCTGAAGTTGGTACTGTTCCTCCTATAT
>CAYNYX010000100.1:0-3678 GCA_964401535.1 uncultured Muribaculaceae bacterium
TGAAATAGTAAAAAACATGTTGGCAAAAAATATTGATATTAATACAATTAGTGAAATAACAGAAATGAGTATTGAAGAGATAGAAAAATTAAAATCACAACATATAATTAGGACTTAATAAGTTCTTTTTTTCATATATTTTTAATAGGTGAAATATGAAAAAGATAATATTATTAATAATCCTATTTTTAAGTTTTATAAGCAATAGTTTTGCATCATCTATATTAATGGATATAGATAGTAATAGAATATATTATGGAGAAAGTATTCATGAAACTAGAAGTGTGGCATCAATTTCTAAAATAATGACTTGTATTTTAGCAATTGAATCAGGGAAATTATATGATGCAGTGATAATAGGTGATGAAATAGAAAAATCATATGGTTCTGGCATATATGTAAAAAAGGGAGAACAATTATTATTAATTGATTTATTATATGGGCTTATGCTTAGAAGCGGAAATGATGCAGCGTTAGCTATAGCAAATTATGTAGATCCTAATTTTGTTAATTTAATGAATGAAAAAGCTAAAAAAATAGGTATGAAAAATACCACATTTAATAATCCTAGTGGATTAGATATTGATGGAGTAGGTAATTATTCATCAGCTTATGATATGGCTCTATTAACTAGTTATGCTATGAAAAACGATATTTATAAACAAATAGTTTCAACTAAAAAATATTTATTAAAAACTAATATGAATACATATTTGTGGATAAATAAACACAAATTATTACATCGTTATGAATACATTACAGGTGGTAAGACTGGATTTACAGAAATTGCTAGACGAACTCTTGTCACTACTGCATCAAAAGATGGTGTTAATTTGGTTAGTGTTACACTAAATGAAGGTAATGACTTTGAAAAACACTTGGATTTATTTGATAAAGGATTTAAAGAATATATTAATTATAAAATCTTGAGTAAAGGAAAAATTGATATAATTTCTGATAAATTTGTAAACAAGGAATTTTATATTGACGAGGATTTTTATTATAGTTTAAATAATGTGGAGAAAGATAATGTAATAATTAAAATAGAATTAGATAAAAAAAATAATGAAGGAATACTAAATATATATTTATATGAAGATTTAATTTATCAAACAAAATTAATAATAAAAGAAAAAGAACATAAAAGTTTATTTACTAAATTGAAAGAATGGTTTAATAATTTATGGTAAATAAAATATGGTTATCATTCATTATAATAGGTATAATTTCATCTATATTCACAGGTAAAATTTCAAATATTAATTTTGAAATACTAAATAGTGGTAAAGTAGCATTAGAAATGATTATAAAAATATTTCCAGTAATGGCCTTATGGCTAGGTATTATGAAAGTAGCATCTGATTCTGGATTATTAAATAAAATGATTAAATTAATTAATCCTTTAATAAAAAGAATTTTTAAAGAAATACCTGATAATCATGAAGCAATTGGTTATATAGGTTCCAATATAATTGCTAATATGTTTGGTCTAGGTAATGCGGCGACTCCAATTGGAATAAAAGCAATGAAATCTCTTCAAACATTAAATGAAAATAAAGAAATAGCCAGTAAATCTATGATAACTTTTTTGATGTTAAATACGAGCGGTTTAACAATTATACCAACAACCATAATTTCTATGAGAATTATGCATAATAGTAATAATCCTACTAGTATAGTATTAGCAACTATTATATCAACAACAATTTCAACAATAATAAGTATTATTATTGATAAAATGTATAGGAGAATAAAATGATAACAAATATTATTTTACCTTTATTAATACTTATTATAATAGGATATGCTAGTTTTAAAATAAATGTATATGATTCTTTCATTGAAGGAGCTAAAGAAGGTTTTGACAATTGTTTAACATTGTTTCCGACTCTTTTAGCAATGATATTAGGCGTTAATATATTAATAAATAGTGGAATTATAGAATTATTATTTAAAATAATATTAAATATAACCAGTATTCCAACTGAAGCTATTTTACTTGGTATATTAAGACCTATATCTGGTGGTTCTTCGTTAGCATTATTAAATACTATATATTTAAAATATGGACCAGATAGTTTAATAGGTATAATTTGTTCTGTTTTACAAGGATCATCAGATACGACTTTTTATGTTATAACATTATATTTTGGTAGTATTGGAATTAAAAAAATAAGATATGCCTTAAAAGCAGGATTACTTGCTGATTTAATAGGTGTTATAGTTAGCATATTAGTAGTCTTATTATTGTTTTAATTATTTAAAGGTGTTATAATTACTGTGGTGATCAAAATGGAAAGAATTGCTAAAGTAATATCTAATAGTGGATATTGTTCAAGAAGAAAAGCTGAAGAATTAATAAGTTTAGGCAAAGTTCAAGTAAATGGTAATGTGATAAATGAATTAGGATTGAAAATAGATGGTAAAGATATTGTAACTATAGAAGGTAGAACAATATCAAGAGAAGAAAAAGAATATTATTTATTAAATAAACCAAGAGGTGTTGTAACAACAACGAATGATGAAAAAGGAAGAAAAACTGTTATTGATTTAATTGATACAAATACAAGAATATATCCGGTTGGTAGGTTAGACTATGATACTACTGGAGTTCTAATATTAACTAATGATGGTGAATTAACTAATAAATTGACTCATCCTAGATCTAATATCAATAAAAAGTATTTAGCAAAAATAAAAGGAATACTAAATATTTCTGAAATAAAGAAATTAGAAAATGGTGTTATAATTGATGGTGTTAAAACAGCACGTGCTAAGGTAAAAGTTAAAAAAGTTGATAAAGTGAAACAAACATCTTTGGTTGAATTGACTATTCATGAAGGAAAAAATCATCAAGTTAAGAATATGTTTGATGCTATAGGACATGAAGTAGTAAAACTAAAAAGAGAAGAATTTAGTTTTCTAACCGATGAAGGATTAAATACTGGTGAATATAGAAAATTATCAGTAAAAGAAGTTAAAAAATTATATAATGAAGTTATAAATAAAGATTAATGTAACGATAGTAAAACAGCTAATCTATTTGAATATTAAGATGATAAATGCTATTTATATATTAATGTAATACAAAAATAATAAAAAAGTTAAAAAAATGTTGATTAAAAAAAATAATGTTGATATAATTAATATAATAAGGAGGATAAAATGAAAAAGATTTTAACAATTGGTGTAAGTGCAATTTGTATGTTATTATTAGTTACGGGTTGTAATGATACAAGTAAACCTAATGAAGGTGGAAATAATACTCAAGAGGGTGGAATTCAAACAAATACAAATGATAAAGTAATAGGCGATAAAACTATTGATAATTTAACAATTAGTAATGTATCATTAGTTCGTGAAAACGGCGAAACTAAAATTTTACTAACTGTAACAAATAAAACTACAAGTAAAATATCACATGAATTTATTAAAGCTACATATAAAAATGCTGATGGCACTACATTAGCATCAGCAACAATGTTGCTAGGAGATTTAGAAGCAGGAGCATCTAAAGAAGTTACAAGTAATACATATGTAGATTTAATGAAAGCTGCAGATGTTGAATACGAATTCAAATAAGAATTAAAAAATGAGAAAACAAAAATGTTTTCTTTTTTTGTACAAAACTTTACAAATAAAAAAATAAAAAAAGTTAAAAAAATACTTGCTTTTCAT
>CAYNYX010000100.1:3688-4155 GCA_964401535.1 uncultured Muribaculaceae bacterium
AACCCTTAAAGATTTATATAATAAAGAACAATGTGTATACGGAAAAGATTCTAAAATGCATTGTGGTTTTTGCTCTGCTATGTGTAAAGAAAGATATGAGGATTTTAAAAAAAGTAAAGAAAACCCTTGCTTTTCATATAATTATTATGTATAATGGTCTATGTGTGGCATGCATTGATGTGTAAGGTTGCCGATACGCTAGGTTAAGTTGACAATAACATTAACTTATATATTGGGTTTTTACACGGAGCAAGTCTATACTAGATATAGACGAAGGGAGGATACAATATGTCTAAAACTACTAAAGTTCGTATTAAGTTGAAAGCATTTGAACACAAAAATTTAGATTTAGCTTGTGCTAAAATAATTGAAACTGCTAAAAGAACTGGTGGAGAGGTAAGTGGACCAATTCCATTACCAACAGAAATCGAAAAAATTACAATTTTGAGAGCTGTTCACAAATATAA
>CAYNYX010000101.1:0-4064 GCA_964401535.1 uncultured Muribaculaceae bacterium
GTTCATCAAGGAATGATATTAGGATCTAATGGTATAAAAATGGGTAAAAGATTCCCAGAATTTGTTGTTAATCCTAATGATATTATTAAGAATTATGGCGCAGACTCATTGAGGCTTTATGAAATGTTTATGGGTCCTTTAGAGGCTGATAAACCATGGAGTTATGAAAGTGTTGATGGATCTAAAAAATTCTTAGATAGAATATTTAGATTATACACAGAAGAAAACAAAATAAAAGATATAGAAAATTCTAATTTAGATAAAGTATATAACGAAACAGTAAAAAAAGTAACTGAGGATTATGAATCTTTAAACTTTAATACAGCTATATCACAAATGATGATTTTTATAAATGCTGTTTATAAAGAAGAAGTATTCCCAACTAATTATGCATTAAATTTTATTAAATTATTAAATCCAATTGCTCCTCATATAGCTGAAGAATTATGGCAATTTATGGGTAATTGTGATACAATAGCTTATGAGACATGGCCTAACTATGATGAGACTAAATTAGTTGCTGATTCATTTGAAATGGTTGTTCAAGTAAATGGTAAAGTAAGAGGAAAAGAAATGGTTTCTTCTTCTATTAGTAAAGAAGAAATGGAAAAAGTTGCTTGTAATATACCAAATGTTAAAAATTATATAGATGGTAAAGAAATAGTTAAAATAATAACAATTCAGGGTAAAATAGTTAATATAGTTATTAAATAAGGAGGGTTTTGTATGTCAGCAGACGATATTATGAATGTTTATGAATTAATTAAATTAGAGAAAGTAGTATATAATCAATACAAAATACTAATCGAATGTACAAATCAAAATGAAAGAAATACTAAAAAATATAAGGAAGCTGTTAAAAATATATACATGCTTAGTAAAGTAGAAGATAAAAAAATAAAAGAGTATTTTAATAAATGTGATATTTCACTTACTGGGCAAATTGAAGAATATTTTGGAATAGCAGATTGTAGTTATATAGATTCGTTTATAAAAGAAGATGAATCCTTATATGTTAATAGAATAATTACTGGAATAATAGAGAATTTTAGTATTAAAAAGATGGAAGAAATGGCTTTTAAAGAACCTAGTGATGATATTGATGATAATTTTGATTATCAAAATATGTCATTTGTTAGTCAGACAGATTGTTATTTAAATATGTTATATGAATATGGGATAGAACAAGAAAATCTTATCAATCTTATATGTAGTATTGAGAATACATTAAATGATAATAAAAAGCAAAAAAAGGCATTAATAGCAATTCAATATAATATTTGTTTTTCTGATAGAAAAATTGAAAGTTTGATGTTAGATAAAAACTTTAATTTTAATTGTATGAAAAAACAAAGTAATTACATTTTAAATAAATATCCATATATATGTCCTGAACATTATTTTAATCATAAAGAAGAATATGAAGCTACAACAGTAGAATCTTTACTTCTAGAATTAGATAATGAAAAAATAAAATTTACAAAAGATAGAATAAAAAGTAAATTATATAAACTTTATATTAAAGATGTATTAGAACATAGTACAAATCAAGCTTTATTAAATATGTATGCTAATAATTGTAATGAAGCAAATACAAAAGTAATCGTAAAAGAATTAAAATCAAGGGGAATGAGGCTTGTTCATGCTGAAGTTATTCAATAACAAATATGAAAGAGAATTATATTCTAAAGGTATAAAATATATAGGTGGCGTAGATGAAGTGGGTAGGGGACCTTTAATAGGACCAGTTGTTACCGCTTGCGTAGTACTACCTAAAGATTTCTATTTAGAAGGTTTAACTGATTCTAAAAAATTATCTGAAAAGAAAAGAGAACTATTTTATGATTATATTATAAATAATTGTTTAGAATATGATATTGGAATAGTAAATGCAGAAGAAATAGACGAAATAAACATTTATGAAGCATCTAAAAAGGCAATGATTATTGCGATTGATAAAGTTAGAAAAAAATTACCTTTAGAACATGTATTAGTAGATGCAATGCCTCTTGATTTAGATATACCATCTACTTCTATTATTAAAGGTGATTTATTAAGTATTAGTATTTCAGCTGCAAGTGTAGTCGCTAAAGTAACAAGAGATCACATGATGATTGAATTAGATAAAAAATATCCAATGTATGGTTTTAAAAATCATAAAGGATATCCTACTAAGAAACATATAGAAGCAATAAATAAGTATGGTTTAATAGAAGGTTATAGAAAATCTTATGGACCAGTTAAAGAGGTGATTAACAGTGTTAAGATTTAATAAAGGTTTTAATAGTGAAAATAACAATATTGAAAGTAAATACTCTAAATTTGGTAGAGTAACTCCTGAAGAAATAATTAGTAAAAGATTCAATAGAAATATGGAAAATATTAAATCTGTTAAACAAGAACCTAAAAAAATAGAAGTAAATAATAAATTAAATAATTTGAATAAATTAAATGGATTTAGGAAAATAAATAGAATGAAATAAAGTATAGAAATCTATACTTTTTCTATTCAATACATGGTATAATATAACATATAGGAGGTTATTTATGGAAACATTAAATGATGAAAAAATATTACATATTGCTTCTTTAGCACATTTATCAATATCTAATGAAGAAGTAAATGTTTATAAAGAACAATTGAATAAAATAATGAATGAAATAAATAAAATAGAAGAAGTTTCTATAAAAACTGATGATATTATGATAACATCATCAAATAATAAAAATTGTTATAAAGAAGATAATGTAGGAATTATGAATACAAAAGAAGAAATATTTAAGAATGCTAAAAATAATGATTCAGAATATATAATAGTACCAAAGGTGTTAAATGACTAATTATTTAAATTTAGAAATAAAAGAAATCAATGAATTATTAAAAAATAAAACAATAAAACCCATTGATTTAGTTAATGAAGCATTCGAAAAAATAGAAAAATATGATTTAAATTCCTTTATAACATTAAATAAAGAAGAAGCAATTAAAATAGCTTTAGAATTAGAAAATAAAGAAATAGATAATTTATTATTTGGATTACCTATTGCTATAAAAGATAATATTATAACAAAAGATTTAAGAACAACTTGTGCATCACATATATTAGAAGATTTTATTCCTATATATGATGCAACAGTAATTGAAAAAATAAAAAGTAAGAATATGATCATAATTGGTAAAACAAATATGGATGAATTTGCAATGGGTTCAACAGGAGAAACCAGTTATTTTGGCGCTACTAAAAATCCATTTGATTCAACATTAATACCAGGTGGTTCATCAAGCGGATCTGCTGTTACAGTAGCGTCACATATTACTTCTCTAGCACTAGGTTCTGATACAGGTGGTTCTATTAGACAACCATCTAGTTTTAATGGTATAGTGGGAATGAAACCAACTTATGGAAGAGTATCTAGATATGGATTAGTTGCTTTCGCATCAAGTCTTGATTGTATTGGACCAATGACTAATAATGTAACTGATAATGCTATATTGTTAGATGCTATTAGTGGATTAGATAGTAATGATTTAACAACATCCAATGAAATAAAAGATTTTACAAGTTTAATAGGTAAAGACATTAAAGGTTTAAAAATAGGTATACCTAATTACTATATGAGTGATGTAATAAATAAAGAAATAAAAGATAAAGTATTAGAAATAGCTGATATTTTAAAGAAAAATGGTTGTATAGTAGATATGATAGATATTGATTATTTAGAATATGCAATACCTTTATATCAAACTTTAGCACTATCAGAAGCAAGTTCTAATTTAGCTAGATATGATGGTATAAAATATGGATATGTTACTAAAAATTATAACAATTTAGAAGAATTATATAATAATACTAGAAGTGAAGGATTTGGTCGTGAAGTAAAAAGAAGAATTATGATTGGTTCTTATGTTTTAAGTGGTGAAAATGCTGATAAGTATTATATGAAAGCTTTAAAAGTTAGAAATGAAATGACTAATAGTTTTAAAAAGATATATGAAAAATATGATTTAATTATAGGTCCTACTAATACTAATGTTGCCTATAAATTAGGAACTAAATTAGATG
>CAYNYX010000102.1:0-4038 GCA_964401535.1 uncultured Muribaculaceae bacterium
GTTTTTTAACTGCTCCACCAACACTATTTGATGCATCAATTATTTCATTTGCTAAGTTTTCAGCCATTGAATGACCTCCTCTTAGTCTTGCATATTGTACTAACCAACGTAAACCTAAAGCTTGGCTTCTATCTGGTCTTACTTCGATTGGTACTTGATAGTTAGCTCCACCAACTCTTCTTGATTTAACTTCTAATGCTGGTTTAATATTTGCTAATGCTTTATTTAATACTTCTAAAGGTTCTTCATTTGTTTTTTCATTAATCATATTAAATGCATCATACAAAATAGTTTGAGCTACACCTTTTTTTCCATCTAACATTAAACGATTGATTAATTTAGTTACTAATTTTGAATTATATAATGGATCTGCTAAAACATCACGTTTAACTGCTCTTCTTTTTCTCATATTATCCTCCTATTTATTTACTTGCTTTTGGTTTTTTTGTTCCATATCTAGAACGACCTTGTCTTCTTTTATCAATTCCATTAGTGTCCATTGTACCACGAATAATATGATATCTAACACCGATTAAATCTTTAACACGGCCACCTCTTATTAAAACAACACTATGTTCTTGTAAGTTATGTCCTTCACCAGGAATATATGCAGTTACTTCCATACCATTTGAAAGTCTAACACGGGCATATTTTCTTAATGCTGAGTTTGGTTTCTTTGGTGTCATTGTACCAACTCTTGTACAAACTCCTCTTTTTTGTGGTGAACTAGTCTTAGTTTGAACTTTATCTTTACTATTTAAGCCAATTCCTAATACTGGAGATTTACTTTTTCTAGTCTTTTTAGATCTATTCTTTCTAACTAATTGATTAATTGTAGGCATAATTTTCTCCTTTCTTAACACACTTCCAGGTGTTTCTTTTTACTCTTTAATTAAAGATTTACCTAAGTAAACCTTAATCAAACGCGATAATAATATACCACTTTTATTATATTCTTGTCAAGTGTTTTTATACATTTTACTTACTATTTACAACAATAGCCATCATTTCATTATATACTTTTCTTAAGTTTGTTTTATTTGCTGGATTCATTTTAACAAAATCCCATCTTAATTGATAACCACTATCTAATGTCATCAATATTTTAGCATTATTACTTCCAAATTGTATTGCACTTGTAGATATTGATTTATAAGGTATTATATGGATTGTTTTAGTTGTTCCTTTAAATATATTGCAATCAAATAGAATTATTTTTTTATCAGTAAATATTGCTTTATCTCTTGTTGTTTTATAAGCAATCAATATTTTTTCATCTTCTAATACATAATCAGTTACATAACTAGGTAATGATTTTATATCAATTTCTCCCCAAAAGCTAAAATATCTTGTTAATTCTTTAAATTTTATATATGCCATTTTATCACCTACCCTATATCATCTAAAAACCATAATTTGAAACTAGCACTTGTTTCTTTATCAGTTTTAACTTCTACTATTTTATATATAAAATATTTATATACTGTAATATCTTTACCATCTTTTTCATAAGTTATTTTTTCACTATAATGTTTTGGATTATCTTTTGCTTCTATTCTTTTCATATCACTATAACCTATATATACTAGATATGATAATGCTATAATAATTATCCAAAATACTATAATACCTATAATTTTACCTATTTTGCTTTTCTTTTTAATTGGTTCTTCTTTAACAACTAAGTCTTCTTTCTCTTCCATACTTACTCTCCTATATATATATTACCATATTATACAAAAAAAAGGAATAAGTTATTCCTTTAATTTATTTAATAATTATTTTACTTTTATATCAGATACAAATTTAAATGTACGATTTTCTATTGCATATGTTGATATATAACTATTTCCAAATGCTTTATGATAATATACTTCTATTTTAATAGGAGTTTTTTTATTTCCTAAATTATTTGTTGTATATACTGTTGCATCAAAATTACGATCAAATCCTATGTTTTCTCTTTTTTTATCTTCATATGTTACATATATATCATCTGCAATTATCCAACTTTCAGTTTGTTCAATTCTGATTTTATTTTTATTAGTAAAACTTAATTTAAATTTGTTTGTTCCAACTATTTGTTTTTCAATTACTTTGTAAGAAACTGTATCTTCTAAACCATTATATTCGATTTTACTATTGTATTCTCCTACATATAATGTTGATAATGAAGATTTATAATCTTTTTTATTTAAAGTAGTTTGAACACCATATTCATTAGTATATTTTACTGTAGCATTTATTGTATCTCCTACTTCATATATAGATTTATCCAATGAAGCTTCAATTTTCTTTAATTCGTTATCATAAATAGAATAAGATGTTGTATTTGTTTTTGTTCCGCATATAACAGTTAATGTTTTATAACCAACACTTTCTGAATTAAAATCAGTAGTACAATTATCTAACTTTTTACTTGTTCTATCAGAATAAAAACCTGTTACTGTTAAACCAGTTAATTCACTACCTTTTGTAAATGAATTATTTTCTAATGATAATTCAATTCTATTTAATCTTGCTACAACTGTATATGATACAGTAGTTGTATATTTCTTGCTATTTCTTCCTCTTCCAACTGTATATGATACTGTTATATTATTACTACCAATATTTCTAGTTGATATACGTGTTGTTTCATATTCATTTGCTTCAATAGGAGTTGAATCAATACCATCTTCAGAAACTAGATTAACAGTTAAATATTTTTTAGTATTGTTAATTTCTTGTCCTTGTTCAAATACATTTGGGTTTAATACTGCTTGAAGTTTTTTAACTTTATCAGCATCACTTCTAATAACTTCATAATTTAATTCTACTTCTTTTCCATTATAAGAGATAGTTGCTGTTCTTTTTCCTAATGTTGTTGTATCAAAACCTGTTACAGTTACGTCATTAGTTACATTCTTATTTCTTGTTGTATCATTGTATATAGCAGTAACAATTACACCTAAAGCTGCATTATTATCATTTGTTCTTTGATATGTTTTATTATTTTCATTTAATTCTATACTCATTAATTCTAATCTAACTAATTTAGTAATAGCTTCTTGTAAATCGCTTGCTAAAGAAATTAATTTAGAAATTGATTGTTCTTTTAAATTTAATGAATTAATTTCACTTACAATTGTTTTGTATGATGCATAACTTGTTGTAGTATAATCATTTGCATTCTTATCTAAATATTTATTTATTTCATTTTCAATAAAACTATCATAATCAAATACGATTTCACCATCTATATGGAATCCATCAGATGTTTCAAATTTAAATACTGTCCATGAATATTTATAATATTTGCTATAAGGTACATTTAACACTAATTTAGGTAAATTACCTTCTACAAAACTACCAATATTTTCAGTTGCTATTTCTTTTACTTGTTTATTATTTTTAATAATTGTTTTAATTTGATCAGTATTTTTTAAATTAACAGTATTTTTATTTGCTACTAAATAATAACCATGACTATTTACTTTTATATTAAATCCACCATCAGTTAGTGCTTTTAATATTTCAGCATTAGTAGGTTGTTTAACATATATATTAACATAAGCTGTTACTATTTCATATACTGCTTTAACATCTAAATTACTAGATATGTTAGCTTTATAAGCATCAGTTGACCATTTAGTAAAGTTATAATTTATACTATTTGAATGAGTTTTATATGTTTTAGTTGCATTAGGTGCTTCTATACCGATTCCTGCAACAACTTTTTTAGTTGTTGTTTTATTATACTCAATAAAGTTAATAGTATAAATTGCTCCTAATTTATCTATTTCTTCTTTAGCTGTATTTAATTCTTCTTCTACTTCTTCTAAAGTAGTAGATTCATCAATTTTTGTATAGCCATTTTCTTTTATGTCATTTACTTCATCTTGTTTATCGCCATAAATTACATCATCATTATATTTTTCTAATTCTTCTTTAGCATCTATTTTAGCTTGAATAAGCGCTAAATCATAATCATTTAATACTACTGTATATGTAAATGTAGCACTCTTAGTATTCTTTGTTCCATATAAATTTGTATAT
>CAYNYX010000103.1:0-4033 GCA_964401535.1 uncultured Muribaculaceae bacterium
AGATGTAATTAATATGTTGAAAGATGAAAATTCTTATATTTATTTTATAAATGAATTAGATAATGCTTTTGATATGTTAGATTTAGACTATGATGATAGAAATAATATATTATTAGAATTATGGAATAGAAATGATAAAATATATAATTTTGAATTGCAAAGAAAAAATGAATATGAAAAAAAACAAGTATTCTTACATTTACCTAATCAAATGAAAAAGAGAATAAATAAACAATATGAAAATAGTGATATCACAACATCATCTAAAGAAGAACAAGATGCTAGAAATAATTTATGGGATAAAATAAGTAATAAAGAATTAGATTTTAATCAAATTGTTGAATTATTACCAGATAAAAATGATGATAATTTTAAAGAAAGCATAAATCTACTTATTAAAGAAATAGTAATGGAAATTAGTGTTTATAATGGAATGGCTTTATCATCAAATAGTACAAGTAATGATTTAAAAGAATGTAAAAAAAGAAT
This sequence comes from uncultured Muribaculaceae bacterium, assembly GCA_964401535.1. Lineage (GTDB taxonomy): Bacteria > Bacillota_I > Bacilli_A > RF39 > UBA660 > CAYNYX01. Next base: position 490 of record CAYNYX010000103.1, read on the forward strand.
AATTGAATTAAAAAAATTAAATGATGATTTATGTGAATATAGAGATAAAATGGATTTAGAACATGAATTAAAAATAAATAATTTAATATTTTATTCAAATTTTTATAATGATTTGAAAACATTAACAAGAGAAAGTATCGATAATGTTTTAACAGCAATAGAAGAATTTAGAATTTGTAAACTAGAAAAAGATAAATCTTTTACAAATTGTGAGACTTTAAAAGGATTAAAAAGAAAAAGAAAAAATGAAATTAGAATAGCATATGTTGGATTATCTAAAAATACATATATGTTATTATCAGCTTATATAAAAAGACAAGATAATGATAAATACTTTAGAGATACTTTTGCTAATGTATATAGTAATGCAACAAATGAAATTGAATATTATAGACAAAATTATAATGATGAAGAAGTAAAAGAAAAGCAAAATGAAGAATATATCAAAATAAAAGAATATCTATTGAATGCTAGAGGTGATAAGCATGATAACTGATATAATAAATAATATAGGAGATATAATTGAAGATATTAAAAATGTTGATTACACAGATATTATACAGGAATTAGATCTTTTAAGAGATGTAACAAATAAAATAGAACTTAATAATTTAAAAACTTATTTAAAAGTTCATCCACAAGAGTATTTGGCTGCTTTCTGTTATATGCTGACTGAAGAAGATAAAAATGGATATTATATAGAAGATGATGTAATTATATTTGATGAAAAGAATGATACTATAATATCAGAAACTATGGAAACATATAATGATTTTATAAATGCATTAATGAATGAAGCTTATTTTACTGATAAAGAAAGTGCAATTATAAGTGATGATAATAAACCATATGCAATAAGCTTAGAGATTTATAATAATATGAAAAAGTTTGTTGAAAGAGAAAAATTTGTATCACAAAATATAAGAGAAATGAAAAGTGCTAATAAAAAAAGATTGAAATCATATACAACCATAAAAAATATATTTAATAGTATTAAAAATAATGATATTTATATTTCTACTAATAAAATGCCAATAGACATTAATCCTGATAATTTATATAAATTTATAAATATTATTATGAATAAAAATAGTGATTTATATAAACAACTTATTATTGAAAATAAGAATATTCCGGATTGTAATAATAATAAAATAGATAAATTAATATATGATTATAATTTAAAATTAAGTAAAGATGAAAAAGAAAGACTTACTTGTTATGGTATTTATAATAAAATGGTAGATATTTTAAATATTATTGATAATACTGTATTTAAAAACTTAAAACATAATAGTTTTATTGTAGAATTATTGTTGATGTCTAGTGCAGAAATTATATCAGATTTATTGCGTATACCAGATCTTACAATTGATTTCTTTTTACAAAATAAAGAAATATTTATAAGTAATAAAACTAATGATATAGGTAAATATGAATTATTTATAAATAATTTAAAGATTTTAAAACAAAATGAGAATGATTTAGATAATATATATAAATATGGTTCTGAAATATTATTATTAAATAATGAATTATTAACTATATACTCTAATTTATTTAAAAGATATGGGATTAGTTTAAATGATTTATTATCTAAAAAGAATGGATTAAATATAGAAGAAATATTTAATGAAAATATATTTGATAAATTAGATATTTTTATTGAAACAAATTGTTTATGTTATATTGAAAATAATCCTAGACTTATAAATGATACTAATTTAATTAATAGATTGATGCTTAATAAAAATTATAAATTTGATTCTATTATTGATGGTAATCCAAATCCTATTTTAAAAGATGGAATTAATTTCCCAATGAATTCTAGTAAAATGACTTCATCTTTAGAATATACTATTTATAAAAGTTTTATCGCTTTTAAATCATTAAAAATAGATGAATATATAGAGAATAGTGATATTGTAAGATGGTTAGATGATAATTTTTTAGTAAATGATTATCAATATATAATTGGTGATATATTTATTTCTAGAAATAAAGTTTTGAGAAATTTAAATTATTTATATAAAAATAATATAGAAATAAATAATGATAATATAGTAGAAGCTATTAAGAATTTAAGTAATATAGATATAATAGATAAGGAAAATATTGAATTAGAAATAAGCAAATATAAACCTATGGTGTATAAAAAAAGTATTGGTTAATAACCAATACTTTTTATCTGTTGTAAAATTCAACAATAAATGATTCATTGATGTCAGCATTTAATTCGCTTCTTTCTGGATATCTTACATAAGTACCAGCCATTTTAGCTTCATCATATGTAATATATTCAACACGATTTAATAATGCTTCTAATGATGCTTTAATAACTTTTAGTTCTTTATCAGATTCTTTTACACTGATAACATCACCTGGTTTAACTCTATATGATGGAATATCAACTTTATTTCCATTTACTAAGATATGACCATGGTTAACTAATTGTCTAGCACCTTTTCTTGTTGTAGAAAAACCAATTCTATATGTTATGTTGTCTAAACGACTTTCTAGTAATTTTAAGAAATCTTCACCATGAACGCCTTTTAATTTAGCAGCTTCATCAAAAGTTTTCTTGAATTGTCTTTCACTTATTCCATACATAAATCTAACTTTTTGTTTTTCTTGTAATTGAGCACCATAGTTAGAAAGTTTTTTTCCTCTCTTATTACCATGTTGTCCTGGAGCATAAGCTTTTTTAGCTAATTCTTTACCAGTTTCAAGTGTTGAAAAACCTAATCTTCTTGATTTTCTGTATGTTGATCCTGTGTATCTTGACATATTTTATCCTCCCAATATTCTAGCACTATATTAGGACTAATTACAAAGTTATAGGGTGTTTAATTTAATTTGTATTCATGATTAAGCTTCATTACTAACAACCCCTAAAGGTAATAAACACATTATAAATTCTAATTAGTGCTTTTCTTAATGCAATAACAATTATATTAGAAAAAGTGGTATTAGTCAATAGATTTAAGTAAAAAAACGACTTTTTAATCTATTAACATAATAAAATATATGTTTTTTTACAAATAATATGGTAAATATGTCAAAAAAGCATTAAAAGTTGATAAAACACATATATTATTATTGACTTTTTATGTTTTTTTTAGTAATATTTATGTTGGTACATTTTTATATCCCACATGAAGTAGACTTTGGGACAGTTTACTAAGTGTAAAGGAGAAAGGAAATAATATGAAAAATTCATATATGCAAAAAAAAGAAGAAGTAGTGCGTAATTGGTATATATTAGACGCAACAGATGTTAGTTTGGGACGTTTAGCAGTTAAAGCAGCACATATACTTCGTGGTAAGCATAAAACAACTTATACACCACATATTGATTGTGGAGACTTTATAATTGTTATTAATGCTTCAAAAGTTAATCTAACAGGAAATAAGTTAGATGATAAAATCTATTACAATCACAGTGGACACACTGGAGGATTAAGAGAAAGAACAGCTCGTACAATGAGAGATAATTATCCTGAAGAAATGATAATTATCTCTCATTGTACGAGCTGTTCTTTCT